>JAJYNT010000440.1 GCA_021786215.1 Chloroflexota bacterium
ACGTCGCTGTTCTGTGAAGCCGAGGGTATATTCGGGTGACCAGAAGCCTGGATTCCCGCTTCCGCGGGAATGACGGTGGGAGCCCACGCGACTACTACAGACGCTCCCTTATGGTGCAATCTCAGATCTCCGAGAGGAGACTTGACAAATCGCTGAATTCCGCATTTAGTGAGTTGCCCATTTTCCTGACGCGCAGCAGCGGGCTCAATTCGGGTCTGATGCTCACTCAGTACACGGCGGCGGCCCTTGTTAACGAGAACAAGGTGCTGGCGTCTCCAGCCAGCGTGGATTCCATCCCCACATCGGCTGGACAAGAAGACCACGTGAGCATGGGGACCACAGCGGCACGCAAGGCTTGGGATATACTGACGAATACCCAGTACGTCGTGGCGATAGAGCTGCTCGCTGCCGCGCAAGCATTGGACCTCCGCCATCCGGACCAGCTAGGAGGGGGAACGGCAGTAGCCCACCACCTCATCCGCAACAAGGTGGCTACACTAGTGGAGGACCGCGTCCTCGCGCCCGATATAGAGCAGATGTTTCATCTGGTGCGCTCTGGGGAGCTGGCGGAGAGAGTGGGGGAGGTTGCACCCATCTTCTAACACGACTGAATCTGGGCATCTCTCGCTGCAATGACAGGCATGCTTGCTGGTCTGCCGGGGGCAACTTGGATGGTGACAGCCTGGTGATGGTAGCCTTTAGTAACCACTCATAGGGAGGTCGTGGGGATGAGATTGGAAGAACGGTCATTACAAACGGACGTACTGGTGTTGGGCGGCGGGTTGGCTGGCTGCATGGCGGCGATAAAGGCTGCCGAGCATCCCCTGGATGTGACTCTGGTGGAGAAATCCAAGCCGGAAAGGAGTGGGTGCGCCGCCACCGGGCTTGATCACTTCTGGACGTTGCCGCCCGACAAGGGTGTGACGGCCGAGCAACTCATCCGGCAGTACTCCGAGAACGTTGAGTATCTGGTGGATCAAGAGATTCTCCACACCATCGTCACGGAAAGCTTCAACAGGGTTCAGGACATGGAGCGCTGGGGGCTCAACATGCGAGCCGACGATGGCAAGTACCGGTGGGTTCGTGAGCCGTTCATTTACCCGTACGAGCTGAGCATTCATTTTGCCGGGCACAACATAAAGCGGGTGCTGACTGAAGAAGCGCGCAAGAGGGGCGTCAAGATCGTGGAGCGGGCCATGGCCACCCGTCTGCTCACTGACGAGGGGCGAGTAGTGGGCGCCTTGGTGCTGAACCATCGCCAGAACTGCATCACCGCGATCCACGCCAAGGCTGTGGTGATTACCACGGGAGGCGCGACCAGGTTCTATCGCACGCCCTCCGGGCGGTCCTTCAGCACCTTCGCTTCGCCATCCGACACCGGCGACGGTTTCTCCATGGCCTTCAATGCCGGAGCGGAGCTCACCTGCATGGAGTTCTCCGAGGGCACCGCGGCACCTAAGTCTTTCAGGCCTGGGAGTATTGGCAACTTCACCTCCGTCGGCGGCAAGTTGATCAACGTCAAGGGTGAGCCTTTCGCCAAGACCCATCTCCGATTCAAGTTTGCGGCCAACTTCCTCAAGGAGGTCGAAGAGGGAAATGGCCCCCTCTTCGTCGACACCTCGGGCATTGCAGATGAAGACTGGAAATGGACGGAGATGGGGCTTGCCAACGAGGTGCCCATGTTCCTGGAGCACCTGAAGAAGACCGGCCGGTTTGGCAAGGCGACCAGACTGGCCGTAGGGATCACAGAGTACGACGTGCGCGATGGACGCAGCGGTCTGGTGATCGATCGCTACGGCCGCGCCTCTCTTCCTGGTCTTTACGCGGCCGGTGACGCCATGGGAGGCGTCGCCGAGGCGGGAATGCCAGGAGCCATAACCATGGGCTGGAAGGCCGGTGAGAGCGCCGCCGCTTTCGCCAGTGACGTGCCCCACGGGCGGATCGACTCAGAGCAGATCTCTGAGGAACGACAGCGGCTGGGGGCACCCCTTCAGCGCCAGGAGGGAATAGAGTGGACCGAGGTGCAGAGGGTGCTCCAACAGGTCATGTCGGAGCAGGTGGAGAGGTCTCGATCCGAGAGCGGCTTGCGCTTCGCTCTCGGGAAGGTGGAGGAACTCACCGAGATCGCCAGTCAGAGGCTGATCGCCCACGACGGTCACCAGCTCTATCGCACCGCCGAGATACTGAGCCTGCTGGATACGGCCCGAATGGTGATAGTCGCCTCCTTGGAAAGAAAGGAAAGCAGGCACCTTCCTTACTTCGAGCGACGGGAATTCCCCAATCGCGACGATGAGAACTGGCTCAAGTTTGTCGTCCTGCAGAAGGACGGGGAACGGGTCAAAGTCACAAACAGACCCATACCGATGATTTACGGGAGGTCCTGACATGCCACCAAGGGTAGATCGAGAGCTCTGCACGAGTTGTGGAAACTGCGTTGAGTATTGTCCCGAGGATGTGCTCAGGTTGGAGGGCGGGGTGGTGCTGCTGAAGTACCCCGAAGAGTGCTGGCAGTGTGGAGTGTGCAGGCTGGAGTGTCCTACCGGCGCCATAGAAATGGTCTTTAGCCTCGACAATACGCTGCTGGTGGAGGAGTAGGCTGATAAGGAAAAGGTCGATGAAGAGTGCTCCTTTGCTAATGATCCCTGGTCCCACGCATGTAGACCCCCGGATCCTGCGTGCCTTGAGCCAGAATACGATCCACTTCACCAGCAGCGAGTTTGCCCGGTTGCTGCTTGACACCGTTGCAGACCTGAAAACGATCATGCAGACTAGTGGAGATGTGATCGTCATGGCTGGTACGGGGACTTTCGGCCTGGAGTCGGCCATAGCCAACACCGTGCGGCCTGGAGACAGGGTACTGGTCCTGAACCACGGGAAGTGGGGGGAGCGCTTCGCCAGAATAGCGCGATCCTACGGGGCCGCGGTGAAAGAGTTGACGGCTGAGCCCGGCGAGGTGGTGCCGCTGGCCTCGGTGGAGAGCGAGCTGAGAGAACGGCACTACGAGGTGGTGCTGGCAACCCATGTGGAGACATCCTACGGCGTGCGCGCCCCCATAGCCGAGATTGCCAAGCTGGTGCACCAGCACGATAGTCTGTTCATTGTGGACGGGGTATCGAGCACCGGCGCCGTGTACGAGCCGATGGACGATTGGGGTATCGACGTCCTGGTTACCGCCTCGCAGAAGGCGCTCGGCTGCCCCCCGGGTCTGGCCATTCTGGGGATCGGGCCGAGGGCCTTGCGGGTTCGTCGCGAGAGGGATAGCATCCCCCATCATTATGGCGATTGGCTGGAGTATATCCGCGTTCTTGAGAACCCGACCGTCGAGACTCATGTGACCCATCCGGTCAACATGATCTACGCTCTGCGGGAGGGGCTGCGGCTCATCATGGAAGACGGCATCGAGAAGCGGATCGCGAGGCACGAGCGCTGGGCTAGGGCCGCGAGGGCCGGTCTCGTGGCCCTGGGCTTTCAGCCGCTGGTCAGGGAGGAAGTTGCAGCCAGCACGGTCACGGTGGCCTTGTATCCGCCTGAAGTGCCGGATGCAGCGTTTCGAGCGGCCGTCGAGAGACACGGGGTGGTCATTGCGTCGTGCGTCGGTGCCCTAGCCGGCAAAGGCGTCCGCCTTGGCCACATGGGGAATATCACCGATCTGGACATCATTGGTTGTTTCGGCGTCTTCGAGCAGGTGCTTCTCGAGATGGGTCACTCTGATCTGTTGGGAAAGGGGGTGGCCGCTGCCGAGGCTGCGTTGCGGTAGCTAGGGTGATCGTCCGGTACTTCTTCTGGAGGTATGGAAATGTTGTCGTCTATCAAATGCAAGTTTAACTGGATCGGAGTGCTTGGTATCGTGTCCCTGGCCGTCGTGCTGGTCAGTGGCTGTGCGGCACAGACACCACAGCCGACAGCGGCACCGGCCAAATCTGCTGCTCAGGCGGCTCCGGCGACAGCGCCGTCGGCAACCAATGGGATAGCACCCGCCGCGGCCGCGCCTACCGCAGCTGCACCCGCTTCGAATCAGGTGGTGATCTTTCCAAATATCGGCATTACGGAGCCACCGACCACCGATCCCGCGGTAGCCGGTGACGGCAACTCCATGGAGGTGGTCAGTCTCGTCTACAGCGGCCTGGTGAAGCTGGACCAGAATCTCAGGCCGGTGCCCGACGCGGCGACCAAGTGGGACGTGTCCAGCGATGGCTTGGTTTACACCTTCCACTTGCGTAACGACATCAAGTTCTCTGATGGGACTCCGGTCACGGCCGAGGATTTCGCCTACTCCATCAACCGTGCCCTGAACCCGGCCACCAAGTCGGCCGCGGCCAGGACCTATCTCAGCTTCATCGCTGGAGCGAAGGACGTGCTGGCGGGGAAGGCGGCTACGGCCAGTGGAGTGAAGGTGCTGGATCCGCTGCGGCTGCAGATCACGTTGGAGAAGCCGATCAGCTACTTCCTGGATACCTTCGCCTTCGCCACATCGGCAGTTGTCAAGCGCGCTGCCGTCGAGGCCAACAACGGCGATTTCACGAAGGTGGCGACCAACATCGGAACCGGACCCTTCATGATCAAGAGCTGGCAGCACAACGCGGAGATGGTTCTGGTTCCCAATCCCTACTGGTATGGCGGCAAGCTGCAGTTGGCTGAGTACCGCATGCCTTTCGTCAAGGATGTGGCCACGGCCTACAAGATGTACGAGGCCGGCCAGTCCGATCTCACCACGGTGCCGTCGGACAACATCAGCGATGCAGCGAAGCAGCCTGATTTCGTTCGCTCGCCGCGCCTCCGGACAACGGCGTTGGTGCTGAATCTGAAGCAATCCCCGTTGGACAATCCCAAGGTGCGTCAAGCCCTGGCCGCCGCCCTGGATCGAGCCACGATTGACAACGTGGTGCTCAAGGGCCAGTTGGCCCCCATCAAGGGCATCATCCCGCCCGGCATGGTCGGCTACAATCCAGACATCAAGGGCTACGACTTCAATCCCGACAAGGCCAAGCAGTTGCTGACCGAGGCCGGATACCCCGGAGGCAAGGGGCTACCGCAACTGACCCTGTCCTTCCCAACGGGCGGTCCCGACCCGGATACGGCCAGGACGGTGACGGCTATGCAGCAGATGTGGAAGCAGGTGGGTATCGATGTGAAGCTGAATGGTATGGACTTCAGCGCCTTCCTGAAGGCTCGCAACGAGCACAGCCTGCCCTTCATCTACACCGGGTGGGGAGCCGACTGGCCTCATCCATCAGACTACCTCAGTCTGCTCCTGCGTTCCGGAATGGGTACCAACTGGTGCGATTACAGCAACCCGAAGTACGACCAGTTGGTTGACGAGGCCGATCACACCTTCTCCGATGAGAAGAAGCAGCTGGCTCTCTACGCCGAAGCCGAGCAGATGGCCGTCAGCGATGAGGCCTGGATCCCGATCGGCTCCCACGTGCGCATGTACAGGTTGAATCCTCGGGTGCATGGCTTCGTTTCCAATCCATCGTGGACTCTGGGCGTCATGGCTCCCGACTGGACTAAGGTCTCCGTGGCTTCCCGCTGATCTCTTGGATGTGCAGGGCGGATGGCTGGTTGAGATCCTCTTGGCCTGCCATCCGCCAAGCTGACTGGTCGAGTGGCAACGATGATCCAATTCATCATTAAGCGTCTAGTGTTCACGGTCTTCATTCTCTGGGGAGTCGTCACGATCGTCTTCTTTCTTTCCCATCTTGTCCCGGTGGACCCGGTCACGATGATGCTGGGAGAGAGGTACGATCAAGCTACCTATGACCAGTTGCGCCACAGCTACGGCCTTGACCAGCCGCTCTGGCTGCAGTACGCGACCTACATCTGGCAACTGCTGCACGGCAATCTCGGGAAGTCGTTTCACTATGTTAACAGACCAGTGGTAGACATCCTCAAAGCTGGGGTGCCCATATCTCTGGAGCTGGGTGGTCTGGCCATGCTTCTGGAGCTGGCGATAGGCATCCCCAGTGGTGTGCTGTCGGCCATCAAGCAGAATAGCTGGATCGACCGTGTCAACATGGGTGTGATGATGGTGTTCTACTCGGTACCCAACTTTGTTCTCATTCCCATCTGCATGCTGGTCTTTGGCGTGCAGTTGCGTTGGCTGCCGGTCGCTGGATGGGGATCCGTTTCCCACATGGTCATGCCGGTGGCCGTTTACACGGCTTTGGGCACCGCGTTCTATGCCCGTCTGACCCGCAGCGCCATGCTGGAGATCCTGCGCGAGGACTACATACGCACGGCTCGCTCCAAGGGGCTAGCGGAACGAATGATCATATACAGGCACGCCCTCCGCAACGCCATGGTTCCACTGGTTTCGGCGCTCAGCCCATCCTTGGCCTTTATCGTCACAGGTGCATTCGTCATCGAAAGCATGTTCAATATCCCGGGGATCGGGTATATAGCTATACAGGCCACCCAGATGAACGACTATCCCGTGGTCGCCGGGTTGACACTCATTTTGGCCGCGGCTGTGGCCGTACTGAACACGATAGCAGACATCTTGTATACGATTATCGACCCTCGTATTCGACTGTAAGCAACTGAGATGGGAGCAGCTACTCGGGGATGAGCGAAGCGGGGATGGAGCCAACCCTCACTTGGCCGGTTGGAGCCAAACAGGGAGCAGAGCGACCGGAGATGCAGCCGATCTCGCCGTGGGCGCGCGCTTGGCGCCGTCTCCGACGGGACCGCATATCTATGGCCAGCCTGATCGTGATTGTTGTCTTCTGCCTGTTAGCCATCTTTGCACCCTGGGTTTCTGGGCACAGTCCCTATTTCCAGGACTACGCCCAGTTGGACGCGTGGCCGAGTGGAGCTCACTGGTTGGGCACCGACGATCTGGGACGCGACGTTCTGGCCCGCCTGCTTTATGGGCTGCGGGTATCCCTTGCCATCGCCA
>JAJYNT010000228.1 GCA_021786215.1 Chloroflexota bacterium
TTCGACACAGTGAAGGTGATGGTTACTGTCATGCTGAGCGAAGCGAAGCATCTCCACATTCCGCCGAGGAGATCCTTCGCTATCGCTCAGGATGACACTGGTCAGAACCATTGTGTCGCCGCACTACCAGTCCGCCAAACTGGTTTTGACACGAGGGCGGGGCGCTCTGCCCCGCCGCTCGGTCCACGTCATCCGGATACCGGGCGGCGGCGCACAGGGCGCCGCCCTACAGATCAAGACCGCTGTGACAGAGTACTACCACTGTGCGACCATGCCAGCGAATGAGGTTGCCTCGCCGGACGGGCCCCTACCGGGGAGCGGGCGGCGTTATCCCCGTGTACCGTCCGCCTCTCACCACTCCCACGGCGACCACCCGCTTGTCTGTCTGTCGGGTGCGACCATCCACATCCGTGACGGTGAAGGCTCCGTTCTCGATTTTGAGGAGCGTCGCGTCGCCGATGCCCCCTACCTGTAGCCTACCCAGCTCCGGCCGCCGTAGGAGCCTGGCGGGGTTTACCGTGACGCAGGGCAGCAGCTGCTCGAATGGAACGCCGAAGGACATGAACTGTGTCATCAACATCGGCAGCCCGAAATAGGGATCGGCATAGGCGTACCTGGTGAGATCGGTGCTGAGGGTATCGGGGAGTAGACCCTGGTCAACCGCGGCCTGCATCAGCGGGAATGCCATGTGGTTGCGACCCCTGGCGGTGTCCAGGAACACCCCTCGCTCGCGAGCGGCAATGGCCTCGGGGATTATCGGGGCGTCTGGCAGCCACTGGATCCCCGTGATGCCGTGCTTGCGGCTGGTCAGGTAGTGGGAGACCACGTCCCCTGCTCTGAGCATATTGAGGATCTGTCCCAGCGGTTCCCCCGTGTCTCCCACGTGGATCATAACGGGAAGGCCGGCGGCCTCTCCTGCCTCCAGCAGCAGCTTGAGGGTGGGGATCGCCGTGGCGCCGGCCACGTAGCTGCTGAGCCTGCCCTTGAACCCGACGATTGTGTCCGGGTTCGCCTTCGCCGTGGCCACGGCCTCCTCCACGTTCATGCAGGGGAGGAACATGCACTCTCCGATCCTGGTGTCGGTCTGGCCCAGGGCCGAGATGTTCAGCCAGGCGAAGAGCCGCGTTCTGTTAGCCGCCTGGATCGTCTTGAAGACGCCGAAGTTGCCCGTGCCGCAGCTGCCGCCGTCGGCGAGGGTGGTAGCGCCGCGATCGATTCCCACCAGATCGGGGGTGATGCTTTCGCCGATGCCATCGCAGACGTGGACGTGGTCGTCGATCAGGCCGGGAACCACCATGGCCCCATCCACCGCCTGCCACTCCGCAGCCAGGGACGGATCGATATGCGGCTCGATGGCGACCACTCTATCCCCTGAGAAAGCGACGTCCAACAGTCCCTTGACCCCAGAAGCGGGGTCTATAACCTGGCCTCCGGTCAGCAAGAGGTCGTACTTTCTGTTCTCCTGTGCCACTTGATTGCCTCCTTTGAGGAGCAGCCATCTTCGCAAGGGAGTGGGATCAGCTACGGTTGCTCGATAGGTCGCCAGCATACCACATTCGCCTCCGTGGGGCCGACGGCATTCGGCACACCGATTGCGGTGGAGTATTTGCCATGGAAGGTCGTGACTGGTAAGCTGGAGCCTCATCGTGAGAGACCGCGACACTCGGCGTCCCGTTGACTGGCTGTGGCGCTGGACGATCGCGCTTGTGATCGGCCTGATCGTCCTGCACGGCATCCTGTTCGCCCTCTGGGGTGGGGGGCCGGTTATCGAAGTCCTCCCCTGGTTTGCACCGTTGATGGACGCCCTGGCCGTGCTGGCTGGCGCCGCCATCGCTTTTCTCGCCTTCGGGCGCTACATGGTGACACGCGAGCCCCCACCCTTCTGGGTAGGCCTCGCTTTCAGCAGCTTCTCCATCCTCGCCGTCTTCTATCTTCTCTCCTGGCCGGGCCTGGTGGATGACGACTCGGGCATCATTGCTGAGTTGCCCAATACCTCGGCCTGGCTGCTCGGCCTCAAGTTCACTGCCCTGGGTCTGTTGCTCATCCCGGCAACCCTGGTCCCTTGGCCCAGGGAGCCGCATTCCCGCAATCTGGCATGGTTGCTCCTGATAGTCGCGGTACCCCTGATGGTTGCTGGACTGATCGGCGGGCTATTGGTGGCCTTCGAGGGGTCCCTGCCACTTCTTCTAAGTGACGGGGCCTTCACCCCCTCCTACCTGGCCTGGTTCGGCCTCCTCATGGCGCTGTTCGTTGTGGGCACGGTGCTCTCGGCCCACCGATACCGGCAGACCGGCGACACCCTGCTCGGCTACGTGACCATCGCCCAGTTGGCGATGGTCTTCTTCTTTGTCTCTTCCATCATTGGGGGAGAGCGGTACGATACCTGGTGGTACTGGCGGCGAGGACTTCTGGTTGGCGGCTTCGCGGTGGTCCTTTTTGGCCTGCTCTCGGACTACGTGGGCCTGTACCGGCAAGAGCGGCAGAAGACCCGCGAGTTGGAAGCGCTGCAGCGCGTGACGGACCCGGCACTCGCCCGGGAAGGGCTGGACCAGCTCCTCCAGATCCTTCTTGGGCAGATAGTGGACATAATGAGCGCCAACGCCGGGGCCATCTTTCTTCTCGACGAGGCGCAGCAGGAGCTGGTGCTCAGAAAGGGGGTAGGGATCCCCGAGGAGCAGGCTGCCGGACTTCGGGTGAAGGTGGGGGAGGACTTCGCGGGACGGGTGGCTGCCCGAGATGCCGCTTTCTGGGTGCGCGACGCATCCGCCGAACCCCCGATCTGGAACACATACATCAGGGCGAGGGGTGTGAGGGGAATGATCGGGGCACCCATGAGTGTTGCCGGGAGACTCGTCGGGGTAGTGCAGGTCGATTTTCTCGAGGCCAGGGAGTTCACATCTCGGGATGAGCGGCTGCTTGAGGTGGTGGCCGAGCGGGCCGCGCTAGCAATCCGCCAGATGATGCTTCTGGAGGATGCGCAGATGGAGCGGAACCGGCTGCGGGTGCTCATCGACACCGCTCCCGTCGGTATCACCTTCCATCGCGCACCCGATGGCACCCTGGAGCTATTCAACAAGACCGCTGAGGTCATCGTGGGCCGGCCCATGGCGCCAGAGATAGGCATCGCCGGTATCGTCCCATACTATGAGGTGTTCCGCCCTAACGGTGAGCCCTTACCCACCGAGGAGCTTCCGTCTAGCCGCGCCCTGCGCGGAGAGACCTGCACCGGCGTGGAACTGCTGATCCGCCAGCCCTCGGGCCGCGAGGTGTATATCCTGGTGAACTCGGCCCCGCTACGCGATGCCGACGGGCAGATCACAGGAGCCGTGCTCGCCTTCCAGGACATCACCTTCATCAGAGAGCAGGAGCGGCTGCGGGACGAGTTCATCTCAGCGGCGGCCCACGAGCTAAAGACCCCAGTCACCACCATCAAGGGCTACGCTCAACTGATGCGCCAGTGGGCGCCGGAGGGGCACGAGCCTCGGGAGGGCAAGGCCATCAAGACAATCAACGTTCAGTGCGACCGGATCAGCCGCCGGGTGCAGGAGATGCTGGAGGCCGTTCGTTCCCGCGTCACCCCGCCGGAGCTCCACCGGGTACGCTTCGACCTGGGCGAGCTCGCCTCGGAGGTGGTCCAGCGGGTCCAAACCACCACCGAACTCCACCGGCTGCTCTTGGAGCGCGAGGCCCCGGCACCGGTGGACGCCGACCGGGAGCGGGTCGAGGACGTTCTGGTGAGCCTACTGGACAACTCGATGAAGTACTCACCGAAGGGTGGAGAGATCCGGGTGCGGGTGTGGGTGCAGAATGGGAATGCGTTGGTCTCGGTGAAAGACCAGGGGGTGGGCATCCCCAAGGATCGCCAGCCCCACATCTTCGAGCCCTTCTACGAAGCCGTGCCCCCCGGGGCCCCCGGCTACAAGGGTGTGGTGGCCCTCAGCCTCTATCTGAGTAAGATCACCGTCGAGCGTCACAATGGCCGCATCTGGTTCGAGAGCGAGGAGGGCAAGGGATCTACCTTCTACTTCAGTCTGCCGCTGGCTTCGGACGGTGACGATGGCAAGCAAGAATGAGGCGGTACTGGTCGTAGACGACGATGCCGAACTGCTCACTATGGTGCAACTGGTCCTTGAGGACGCGGGTTACCGAGTGGTCACCGCGACCGAGGGGCAGGAGGCCCTAGATAGAGTAGCTAAGGAGATGCCCGCGTTGATCCTGCTGGACATGAAGATGCCCGGCATGGATGGCTGGGAGTTCGCACGGGAGTTTCACGCAAGATATGGTCATCAGGCTCCCATTGTGGTGCTGACGGCAGCCGAGGACGCGAGGAAGAGAGCGGAGGAGATAGGAGCGGAGGGCTACCTTGGCAAGCCTTTTGAGATCGACCATCTGCTTAGCATCGTGCAGGGCTACATGGGCAAGCGCAGCTGAGCAACTGCCCTACCTTATGTAGCGTAGGCGGCCGGCACGCCTTTCGTACCACCGTCCCCACCTTTGACCGATGTGACTTGGTCCCACTGTTCAACGCCATGGCTCAGTGACCGCGGTTGAGCCGATTGCCGAGGTTGGCTGATCAGCGGCCGGCGGGCGTACCTCGCCGCCATGTTGTGCCCCGGTGCTATAATCTGCAAGCTGGATGGCCTTTGGGGGCTCTTCCCACGGCTGACTGCACCACGCAGAAGAAAGCGAGGGCCTCAGGATGGCGGAAGTTCGAGATACTCTGGCGGTCTCACCGGATCGGCTGCGCGCCACCTGCGATCCATCCTCACTGCCTTTCGAGACCACTCGGGACATCGAGCCGCTCAGCGGCACCGTCGGCCAGGAGAGGGCGCTTGCCGCCCTTCGGTTCGGCGTCGAGGTTGGCGATGGTGGTTTCAACGTCTTCATAGTGGGACCGACGGGATCGGGCCGCAGGAGCACGGCGCGAGGATATCTCGCGCAGGTAGCCTGCAGCCGGCCGTTGCCTGATGACTGGGTCTACGTGCACAATTTCGTGGACCCCTACCGGCCGAGGGCGTTACGGTTGGCCCCCGGCGAGGGAGGCAAGCTGGCCCGTCGGATGGAGGAGTTGATCGGTGGGGCTCTGCGCGAAATCCCGAGGGCCTTCGAGAGCGAGAACTACGAGAGACGTAGGAATCATCTGCTCGCGCGTCTTCAGCAGCGCCAGCAGGCCTTGTACAGCCGTGTGGAGGAGGATGCACGCGAGAGAGGGTTCACCATAGAGATCACGCCATCCGGCATGGCCGTGGTGCCGGTGGTGCAGGGCCAACCCGTTTCCCCCGAGCAGTTTGAGCAGCTGCCCAAGGAAACCCGGGAGGGGCTCGAGCGGCAGGTGAAAGAGATTCAGGAGCGGATGGAGCAGGTCGTGCGGCAGGGGCGAAAGCTGGAGAAGGAGTCACAGGATCGGCTGCGCCAGCTTGAGAGGGATGTGGCCCTCTTCGCCGTGGGACACCTCTTCGAGGAGATGCAGCAGCAGTACCAGGGGCAGCAGCCTGTTCTGGATTTCCTGAAGCAGGTGCAGGAGGACATCCCCGAACAGCTGGAGGACTTTCGTGGGGCCAGGAAGGATGGTCAGCCGGCGGTGCCAGTCGAGTCGCAGCTCGCTTCCAGGGAGGCGCGCATCTTCCGCTACGGGGTGAACGTCCTGGTCGATAACAGCGTTGGTTGTGGGGCGCCCGTGGTGGAGGAGTACAAGCCCGGGTACTACAACCTGATGGGCCGGATACAGTACGAGTCGCGGATGGGGGCGATGACCACCGATTTCCGGCAGATCAAGGCGGGCGCCCTGCATCGCGCCAATGGGGGCTATCTGCTGTTGGAGGCGTGGGAGTTGCTTTCGAGCCCCATGGTCTGGGACGCGCTGAAGAAAGCGCTCCAGACGAAAGAGGCGAGGATCGAGAATATGGGGGAGCAGCTCAGCGCGGTTCCCGCCTCCACACTTCGGCCTGAGCCGATCCCTCTCGACGTCAAGGTGGTATTGGTCGGCAGCCCGGCTGTGTACTACCTCCTTTACAGCCAGGATGAGGAGTTCCGGAAGCTGTTCAAGGTGAAGGCCGACTTCGAGCCGGACTTGGACCGTGTGGAGCGCAACGTCCTCGGATACGCTAGCTTCATAAGTCGGCAGGTGCGGGAGAAGGGGCAGCGCCATTTCCACAGAGGTGGTGTCGCCAGGATAGTGGAGCATGGCTCCCGAATGGCGGAGGATCAGCAGAAGCTGACGGCCCGCTTCTCCGATATCGCGAACCTGATCACGGAGTCCAGCTTCTGGGCCGGCAAGAGCGGCCACGAGCTGGTGCTGGCGGAGGATGTGGACCAGGCGCTTCGCCATCGGGAGTACCGGTCCGGGCAGTCTTCCGAGAGGATCAGGCGGATGATCGAGGACGGGATCATCATGATCGACGTGGAGGGCGCGCAGGAAGGACAGGTTAACGGCCTCTCCGTTGCGCAGATGGGAGACTACTCGTTCGGCACCCCTTCCCGCATCACCGCCCGAACCTCGGTCGGTAACGGGGGTGTGCTGAACATTGAGCGAGAGATCAAGCTCTCCGGCCCCCTGCACTCCAAGGGGGTGCTGATCCTCTCCGGCTATCTCTCAGGCAAGTACGCTCAGGATTATCCCCTTGCGCTTTCGGCAACCCTCACCTTCGAGCAGATGTACAACGAGGTGGACGGCGATAGCGCATCCTCCACCGAGCTGTACGCGATACTGTCATCCCTGTCGGGTCTGCCCATCAAGCAGGGCATCGCAGTGACCGGATCGGTGAACCAGCGAGGCCAGGTGCAGGCGGTTGGAGGGGTGACCGAGAAGGTGGAGGGCTTCTACGAGGTTTGCAGGGCCAAGGGTTTGACCGGCGAGCAGGGGGTGATGCTGCCGGAGGCGAACGTGAGGAAC
>JAJYNT010000025.1 GCA_021786215.1 Chloroflexota bacterium
GGTCGTGAAGCGGCTGGAGTCGATACTCGAAGCTGAGGAGCTTGAGCAGATCGATCGTCGGGTCCAGGATGCCACGCGGCGGCAAACGCCCTACCCGGGCGATACGTCCAGTCGCTAACAAGGGTTGTTAGGTGGCTAAGCTCATGCTATAATCGCTCGGCATTTTGTGTTCAGTAAGTTGTGCTGGCCAGGGGGTAGGCAGTGATCAATCCCAATCAGGCTCTGGGCGTCGAGCGCAATCCTAACATCCCCGATTTTGGTCCAGGGGACACGGTTAGGGTAGGCGTAAAGGTAATCGAAGGAGGCCGTGAGAGGCTTCAGAACTTCGAGGGCGTAGTCACCCGCTTGGCTAAGCCCCGTCAGCCCGATGGCACCTTCACGGTGAGACGGGTCAGTCACGGTGTCGGGGTCGAGCGTACCTTCGCGTTCGCTTCCCCCCGAGTGGACCGAGTGGATGTGATGCGTCGCGGTCTGGTACGGAGGGCTCGCCTCTACTATCTTCGTGCCCTCGTCGGCCGGGCGGCACGCATCAAAGAGAAGCGTCCTCCGGTCGTTCGTCGGACCTCTTCACAGGGCTAACATGCCTAGAGTGTGGGGGGTGCGGATCTCCGCACTCCCCATTTTCATCTTCTCGCCCCAAGGCGAACCCCACGTTCGCTGATGATCGTCCACACCTGGATGGTCAGAACATCAAAAGGGATTCCTCGGCTTGCAATGACCTCGTCCCGGTGTGCCATGCTGGCGATTGCTGCTACAATGGCGGAGGGTTGATAGAAGATCCAGGCGCCATGGAGGGCTTTCTGGGGAAAGAGCGGTTGGATGGTGGTGGCCCCCAGCCTCAATAGAGAACGTGACCTGTGGAGAGCCGGCTGTGCCCGAGTGGTGGGGGTGGATGAGGCCGGACTGGGCCCGCTGGCCGGTCCCGTGGTCGCGGCAGCCTGCCTGCTGCCCGTTGGCTGCGAGATGATCGAGGGGGTCCGCGACTCCAAGACCCTGTCCGCATCGCAGCGGGAGCGGCTATTCGTCGAGATCCAGCGCCAGGCCGTGGCTGTAGGCGTTGCGGCCGCTTCAGTTGGGGAGATAGAAGAGCTCAACGTCCTGGCTGCCTCTCATCTGGCGATGCGCAGAGCCCTGTCGCGAGTTTCACCGTTCGACCACGTTCTGGTGGATGGGCGTGATTTTCGCGATTCGAGCCTTGGACCTCACACCGCGATTATCGATGGGGATGCCCTGTCCTATTCCATTGCTTGCGCTTCCATAATCGCGAAGGTAACCCGTGACCGACTGATGAAGAAGCTGGCCGCCCTATTCCCGGGATATGGGTGGGAGCGTAACGCGGGCTATGGTAGCCCGCACCACCTGCAAGCTCTGAAGATGCTGGGACCCACCCCATTCCATCGTCGAAGCTTCGCACCGGTACGTACCCTAGTTTCTCCGAGCCTTTTTCCCCTGTAGGGTGCATAGCGGAGACAGGTTGTTCCCGCTGCCGGAAGGAGAAGCCATGAGCGAACCCAGCGGCGTTCAGCTTTGACCCGCGAACGACAGCGCACCGGTCGAGAGGGAGAGAACCTTGCGGCCCGATTCCTCGAGAAGCAGGGATGTCGAATCGTGGCCCGAAACTATCGCTGTCCCATTGGTGAGCTTGATCTCGTGGCGGATGGTCCGGAAGGATTGATCTTTGTGGAGGTGCGAACCAAGCGGCAGCCCTGCCTGGTTCGTCCCGAGGAGACGATAACCCGAGCCAAGGCGCAGCGCTTGCTGAGGCTGGCGCAATGGTATCTCGCGGCCTGCGGCCAGGACGACAGACCTTGGCGCGTCGACGTGATAGCTGTGGAACTGGATGCCGAGGGACGGCTCCAACGGTTGGAGCGCTTCCCGGACGCTACTTCTGGTGTGGTGACGGATGGCTTCTAGAGGAGTAGCGGCGCACGGGCAGAATACTCTGATCGTGCTGGTGATTGCGCTGCTGGCCCTGGTGACCTCCGGTTTCGGTCCTCCGACCCTGATCGAGTCGCAGACCGCGTTTACGCCCGTTCCCCCATCGACCCTGAAGCTGATGAATGCCGATCGGCCACCACGGATTTCCGCGAAGGCCGCGGTAATCATGGATGCCGGAACGGGTCAGGTGGTGTTCGAGAAGAATAGCCACCAGCGTCGGGCGATGGCCAGCACCACGAAAATCATGACGGCATTGGTCACCCTCGAGCATGCTGGCCTGACCGATCTGGTCACGGCGGGTCCGGATGTCAAAGTTGAGCCATCCATCATCGGACTCGATCCGGGGGACAAGCTGACGGTGGAGCAGCTGCTTTACGGGCTCTTGCTTCCATCGGGAAACGACGCCGCGATCGACCTCGCGGACTACGTTGGTGGATCGGTGCCCAAGTTCGTGGCGATGATGAACGCGAAGGCCGCTCAGCTGGGTCTGAAGGACACCCATTACGTGACTCCGCACGGGCTGGATGCCGATGGCCACGAGACGTCCGCATACGATCTGGCCGTGCTGACCCGCGTGGCGATGCAGAACCCTGAGTTCGAGAAGATCGTCAGCTCCAAACAATACCAGATCGATGGGCCCGTTCGCTGGGTGTTCAAGAGCCTCAACCAGTTGCTGGGCACATACCCTGGTGCGGATGGCGTGAAGACGGGGTATACTGATAATGCTGGCCGTTGCCTGGTCTTTTCGGCTACGCGAGATGGGCACAGGGCGATAGCCGTTGTCTTGGACAGCGCCGACATCTTCGGCGAGGCGGCTGCGTTGCTGAACTACTTCTTCGCCAACTACGGTTGGGAAACCCTCGGGCAGGCCGAGGAGGGGGTGCTCGGTAGCTACAGCCGAGATGGTATCGTTCATCATCTGGTTGCACGGATGCACCCTACAGTAGTCCTGCTCAAGTGGCAGGCGTCTTACCTGCGCTGGACCTTTTCCATTTCGGAAGGCGCGGCGGCGAATGGCGGGGCGGAGGGGGTCGCCAGCTACTATCTGTTTGGTAAGAAGGCGGCGGATCTCCCGCTGTTCAGCCAGGTCAATTACTGAGTCGAACTCTGGTTTCGAGGGTCATGGCTGAAGGATCGTTCCCGGACCAATCGTTGCCGCCTGAGAGTGGCGACGGGGAAAACGACAGAACAGAGCGGCTCCACAAGGTTCTGGCGCATGCTGGTGTCGAGTCGCGCCGCGCGGCCGAGGAGATGATCCTGGCTGGACGTGTGGCGGTCAACGGACGCGTGGTGACGGTCCTGGGCACGAAGGTGGACCCGGAGCACGACAGCATCACGGTCGACGGCAAGCCGATACCGAAGCGGATCAAGCACACCTATCTGATGCTGAACAAACCTGCCGGATATATCACCACCGTCAGCGATCCGGAGCGGCGTCCCACTGTTATGGATCTGGTGCCCCACAACTCGCGCATCTACCCGGTGGGTCGACTGGACGCCAACAGTGAGGGTCTGATCTTGATGACCAACGATGGGGAGTTCGCCAATCTGCTGTCTCACCCTCGCTACTCCTACGAGAAGGAGTACCACGTCGCCATACCGGGCACGGTGAAGGAGGAGGACCTTCGCGCTTTGCGGGAAGGGGTGGTGATCGACGGCAGGCGAACGGCTCCCGCTCAGGTACGGGTGTTGAGCTCCGATGGCAGGGCAACGTGGCTCAGCATGACCATTCATGAGGGGCGAAAACGGCAGATTAGGCGAATGCTTCATGCCTTGGGATACGGGGTCGAGCGGCTCATGCGAATGCGCATTGGGCCATTGTGGTTGGGCTCGCTGCCCCGGGGGGCGTATCGTTACCTGACGCCCGCCGAAATTGGGATGCTAAAGAGGACGGGGAGTGAAGGCTCCGGTAATATGCATTGATGGTCCCGCCGCATCGGGAAAGACGACGATCGCAAAGATCCTCGCGGATAGATTGGCCTACTTCTACCTGGACACAGGGGTTCTTTACCGAGCTGTTACCTGGGTAGCCGCGGAGAAGGGGATCGCTCCATCTGATGAGGATCGGCTGGCGAAGCTGGCTCGAAATACTGCCATCGAGGTGAAGGCAGCCCCTCCCGGTGACCCGCGACAGACGCTGGTGCTTGCCGATGGAGACGATGTGTCGCTGGCTATTCGAAGCCCTGAGGTGGATGCTAACGTTTCGGAAGTCTCAGCCCACGCTGAAGTTCGCAAGGCCCTGATCGACGTTCAACGCTCGGTGGCCGACAAAGGAGGCGTCATCCTGGCTGGTAGGGATGCAGGCACAGTGGTGTGGCCAGAAGCCGAGGTGAAGCTCTTTCTGGTTGCCAGCGAGGAAGAGAGGGCGAGGCGCCGGCAGAAGCAGGCTGAGATTCAGGGGATCTCCGTGGACTTCGACACCGTGCTGGCTGAACTCCGCCGGCGGGATGCCTACGATAGCGGCCGCGCCGTTGCTCCCTTGAGAGCGGCCTCCGATGCCATCATCATCGACAGCACTTCGTTGAGCATCGAGCAGGTGGTGGAGAAGGCGCTGCAGCTCTTCCAGGAGAAGACCGGTTTGGTTGTATCCTCTGGCGGCGGCGCGTAGGGGAAAGTCGCCACATGTTCTACAGCTTCGCCTGCACCGGAGTTCGCTTCCTCCTCTGGCTGCTCACGAGACTCGTCGTAGAGGGGCTGGAGAACGTTCCCGCCGAAGGACCCTTTCTGCTGGTGTCGAACCATCTCTGCTTCATAGATCCCCCGTTTCTGGGCGCGTTGCTGCCTCGCCGCATCGTTTTCATGGCTAAGGAAGAACTGTTCCGGCATCCCATCCTGGGTCCTGTGGTGACCTGGTATGGAGCCTTTGCCGTTCGACGAGGTCAGGCAGACCGGCAAGCGCTCCGGACCGCGACGGAGGTGCTGAAGTCGGGAGGTGTGGTGGGCATGTTTCCTGAGGGTCACCGAAGCAAGACCGGCCAGATGAGTAGGGCGTTCGCGGGCTCAGCGCTGGTTGCTCACATGGCGAAAGTGCAGGTCGTGCCGGTCGCCGTCACGGGCACCGAACAGATCAACTCGCCCCTCTCCCTGCTGAGGAGGCCGAAGATGACTTTGCGGGTCGGGAAGCCGTTCACCCTGCAAAAGGGAGAGGGAGACAAGGGCGACCTTGAAGGTATGACTTCGGACATGATGAGAAGGGTCGCGGAACTGCTTCCCGCCGAGCGGCGTGGCTTCTACGCCGATGCCGTGTCAAAGGAAGAGCACAGGGTGTAGGCCCGGTATAGCATTCGGACGGTTTGACGGGCGTGTCAGCTCGGTGAGTGCGTTTCACCTGCTCGCCGGCTGGTCGCCAATCTCTTGGCCCCAGGATGGGAACTCTGGTGGATAAGCAAACAAGTGGCGGGTTGGTCACTTCTGTTGCGCCGGGGAGTGCAGCAGATGTGGTCGGGATACGTGCGGGCGATCGGCTGTTGGCGCTGGATGGCCTTCGGATCAGGGATATCATCGATTACCGCTTCTTCTCCGACGCCCCGGAGCTGTTGGTGCGGTTAGGCCGGGATGGGGAGGAGGCCGAGCTTCGTGTCACCAAGGGGTGGGATGAGGATCTGGGGGTCGAGCTGGACAGCGCGGTCTTCGACGGCGTGCGTAGGTGCAGGAACAACTGCAGCTTCTGCTTCGTGAAGAACCTGCCGCGAGGCCTGCGCAAGACGCTTTACATAAAGGACGATGATTACCGACTGTCATTTCTCTACGGCAACTTCGTTACCCTCAGCAACGTCACCGACGACGACCTCGACCGGATCGAGGAGCAGCGACTCAGCCCCCTCTACATTTCTGTTCACGCGACCGAGAGGGGATTGCGGAACCGCCTGATGGGAGTGGAGACACCCGACATCCTGGAGCAGATCGACGAGCTGAGACGTCGTAGGATCGCGGTGAACGCGCAGGTAGTTCTCTGCCCGGGGATGAACGATGGGGTCCATCTCGATCGCACCATCGACGACCTGGCGGCGCGACACTCCGTTGTGAACTCCGTGGCCGTGGTGCCAGTGGGGTTAACCCGGTTTTATCGCGGGGGCGACATCCGCCCTTACACGCCCGCCGAGGCAGCCATCGTGGTGGAACAGGTCAGAGCCAGGCAGAGGGCTTTCCGCCGGACGCTGGGTAGGAGCTTCGTCCATCTGGGGGATGAGTTCTACATGATGACGGGACGGGAGGTGCCCTCCTCCGCATCGTACGATGGGTATCCCCAGTTGGAGAACGGGGTGGGTTTGGTACGTCGATTGCTCTCCGCTTGGGCCGCTCGCAGGCGCCGTCTTCCCGCCAGAGTGGACCATCCACGGCGGGTCGGGTGGATTTGCGGGACGTCGGCCTACTCGACGCTGCGGAGGTTCGCGGCGGACATAAACGGGATTGAGGGTATGACCGTGGAGCTATTCCCCGTGGTCAATCGTTTCTTCGGTTCCACCGTGACGGTGGCGGGGCTGCTGACGGGGACAGACGTGATCCCGGTCCTGCGCGACGAGAAGGTGGATCAATGGATTCTGCCCAGGGCCATGTTCGATAGCTCCGGAGGGCGTACTCTGGACGATGTTGCCCTGGACGAGATTAGGAGCCGCGCTTCTGCCCCGGTGGCTGTGGCTGAGGCTGCGGTCGAGTTGATGGAAGTCAGTCTGTATGGGAGTGAAGAATGTGCGGCATAGTCGGCTACGTGGGCGGTTCCCAGGTCCTGCCGATCCTGATGGACGGACTGCGTCGTCTTGAGTACCGAGGATACGACTCCGCCGGCGTGGCGGTGATCACACCCGAGGGATCCCTAGCCATACAACGTGCGGCCGGCAAGCTTAGCAATCTCGCGGCGGAGCTGGAGCGCTCAGGGCCCGAAGGTAGTGTGGGGATCGGTCACACCCGGTGGGCGACTCACGGGCGCCCCTCCACTGAG
>JAJYNT010000015.1 GCA_021786215.1 Chloroflexota bacterium
ACCCGGGGTTCATGGCGAACGAAAGCCTCGAGGGCTGCACCGCCATCGGCGACGATCACGACTTGATAGCCGTCCCTCTCCAGGTACAGCTTCAGCAGTTCGGAGATCTTCGGTTCGTCCTCCACCACCAGGATCGTCTCTCTGACCATGGCCTCCTCTGTGGACTCGACATTCTATTCGCTGGTTCGATTATACCAGTGGATAGCGAAGAAGATGTGAAGGTGCTCTCGACGCCCGATCTGCCCCGCGGTATGATTCCCCCACTATGGCAGGATCACCCAAAGCTAACTGGATATATCTCTTCCATGGTGAGGATGAGCTCTCCTCGTGGGAGGCGGTTCAGGGGCTGGTAGCCCGCATGAAGGACTCCCCACTCTGGGAGTACAACATCGCCTCCTTCGACGGGGAAAAGCTGGCTCTCTCCGAGCTGGTAGCTTTCTGCCAGACGGTCCCGTTCATGGCCGACAAGCGGTTGGCGATTGTGAATCATCTCATTTCGCGGTTGGGGGACTCCGGCAGGGGAGACGGGGGGCGGGACGACCCGAAACAGGAGCGAGCCGCCAGAGGGAGCAAGAAGGCCCTGCTGGAGGGCATCCTGGAGCTTCTGCCGTCGGTGCCCGAGTTCTGCCGGTTGGTTTTCGTGGAGGAGCAGTTGATCCCCGAGAGGGATCCGATCCTCCAGACGATCCGCGATCTGGGGGGATACGTGAGGGTCCATCGGTTGGAAGAGGGCGGCACTTCGGCCTGGATCAGGGGCAGAGCCTCCCGGATCGGCTGCAAGTTTTCGCCGGAGGCGGTCGAGGAGCTGGCCGCGGCGGTGGGACCCAACGCGCGGTTGCTGAACAGCGAGATGGTGAAGCTGGCGACCTACTGTGGGGACCGGGTCATTTCCCCGACGGATGTGGCGGAGTTGGTGCCGGATGCTCGGAAGGCCAACGTGTTCACCATGGTGGAAGCAGTGGGGCTGCGGCAGCGGGAGGTTGCGCTGCGGGAGCTGCGAAAGCTGCTGTCGGAGGGGGATCATCCACTGAGGGTGATGGCCATGGTGGTTCGGCAGTTCAGGCTGCTGATCCAGGTGAAGGAGTTGTCGGAGGGCGGAGCGTCACAGGACGAGATCAGCAGAAGGGCGGGGGTGCCCTTCCGTGGTGTCACAAATCTTCAGAGACAGGCTCGAAACTTCAGCTTCCAGCAGTTGGAGCAGATCTACCGCCAGTTGCTGGACTACGACGTGCAAGTGAAGACCGGCGCTAAGGATCCCGAATCGGCCCTGGAGCTGCTGGTCGCGGAGCTAAGCAGCTTTGCCTAAAGCTGCCTGATAACCGCGACGACTTTTCCCTGAACCCTCAGCTCGGTATGGGCGACATAGATGGGCTCCATGGTGGAGTTGGCCGGCTGCAGGCGAATCCGATCCTTCTCTCGATAGAGTCGCTTAAGGGTCACCCTGCCCTCCGATGTGGGGCCGTCTGTGAGCAGCGCAACCACTATGTCGCCGTCGTCGGCGCTTTCCCGCGGGCGGACCACCACTAGATCGCCATCGTCGATCAGGTCCTCGATCATCGATCTTCCTTTGACCTGGAGGGCGTAGCACCCTTCCTCGCAGATTCGGGCCGAGAGTTCCAGTTCCTCGTGATGGCCCTGCAGGGCTTCGATTGGCTCGCCCGCGGCGATCTTGCCCATGATGGGCACCGTGATCGACCCGTGGTTGCGACTGGGTGGTGCAGCAGTGAGTTCGATCCCGCGGGAAACGTCCGGGTCTCGGCGCAGATAGCCCAAACGCTCGAGGAGCCGCAGGTTGTAGTCGACCACGGAAGTGGAGGAGATGCTGGCATCCTGGCCGATCTCTCGGATGGTGGGGGGATAGCCGTGGCGCTGCTGGAATCGAGCGATGAAGTCCAGGATTCGTCGCTGTCGCTCGGATAGTGGGCGCATGACCTTCCTCCGCAACACAGAAAGAGCCGTAGAACGAACGTTCTACGGCATTCTATCCGCCCGCTGCCCGCATGTCAAGGGTTGGATGCGCCGGATACGCTGCCAGACTTATCACCAATCATGCGTAGCGTGCCGCACCACAGAAACCTGGTCTGGGATCTCAGCGGACTATGCGGCCAGAGATCTCCGCTACGCCGTGGCTGCCTTTTCGGCCTTGGCCAGCCGCTTCATCAGGCGCGACTTTCGCCTGGCAGCGGCGTTCTTGTGGATGGCCTTCTTGTTGGCGGCCTTATCCAAGGCGCTGCTTGCCCTCTGAACTTCGCTCTTGGCGACGTCCAAACGACCGGCATCGATGTCATTGCGTGCCGTCTTGACCAGGGTCTTCAGCTCGGTTCGTATCGGCTGATTCTGCTTTCGCCTCTTGAGCGCAACCCGGATCATTTTGATGGCAGACTTAGTGTTGGCCAAACTGTCACCTCTTCCGCGGGGTTCACAACATCACATAAATCGACCCAGCGTATTCGACAGCTGCTCTGCCGGAGCAGACCGCCGACGTTGGGCCAGCCATATCCAGTGGCAGAAACTGATGTTACAGCAATCTGGCCCTCTTGTCCAGCATCGAAACCGTGAACTGTGTAGATCCTTCCATACATGCGCGTTTGTCTCGACTTCTGCCGTATTGACACGGTCCGCAAGAAGAGTATAGTAGCTGGCATAGGAACATGTTTGCGATAGCTTCTGCTATGGTGGTGACGGCAGGTAGGACGCACCAACCGTTGGCGAAGTGAGCCCGCCCAATGCGCCCGCCTGAGCCACTCAGGCGGGCGCGCCGTTAGTCCACCGGGAGGGGGTGAAGAGCGACTTTTCGAATCTGCCGTCTTCGGTGGCCGTTAGTTAGCTACCCGGCCAGAGGTGGATCCGCCGGCCGCGGCCAGAGTTTCTCGGGGGACCGCTGCCGCGTATCGGGATGGCATTTTCAGGCGGGAGGTAGAGAGATGGGCAAGCTGAGACTGCTATCGATCAAGGGAGACCGAACCGTTCTGTGGGATCAGAAGCAGGCGGAGACAGGGGATCCAGAAGCAGAACGGGCCGTGCGGGAGGCGGAACGCATCTTCCACGAGGCGTTGCGGAACGGCGCCACCGCCTTTCGGGTGAGCCCGGACACGCCGGCCACAAGGATAGACCGGTTTGAACCGGATGCGGACCAGATCGTCGTGGTGCCGAGGGTGGCCGGCGGATGACGGATTTCCAGCAGGGACCACAGTTCTTGGTGTTGGCCTGCATCTTGATGTTCGTGGTGGTGTGGAAGCTGTGGTGCCGGTACTACCTGTTCCCGTATCAGGAGACGGATCCTGAGGCGGAGAGCCGGTCGACGGCTTTGCTGCGGGAGCTGCTTTCGGGAAGCGAGCAGCAGCAGCTACAACAGGCAGGCTACCTGATGGTGCCCAGTCGCAAGGTGGCGGGGCGCCTCTATCGGGTGCCCATGCGACCAGGCTGGGTGGATGTCTACGAGTCGGACCGGCTGGCCATGAGGGTGTGCGTCGAGCCGGTGGAGCATCTACCTCAGGCAGATGTGGTGCTGATGCACAAGCTGATGATCGAGGCCAACGAGCAGGATTACCTGCGCACCGCGAATATCGTGTACGTGCGGCCGCCTGACGGGCAGAGGTGGCGACGGCCGCGACGCTGAGACTAACGCTGCGGGGGCGACACGGGCTCGCCCCCCCGGCCCTCTCGATCTCGGGCGTCGGGCCAAACCCCAAGGTATTTGCTGCCCTGGCGGCTCACTGCCCCTCTCCGCCTTCCTTATTCTGGTTGCAGCCGGCGCGGCGCACATTTCCGGGCGAAGCCTGGCGAAGGTCCGTAGGAGCTGGCTCCTGCCAGCGATACTACCGCGGGCGAGAGGCTACCGAACCTCCGTCACCAGGTCTGTCGCCGGCGGGAGCTGGCTCCTACACATGCCCCGCTCTCGGAACCCTGCGCCACACCCGGTTGCAGCCGGCATTTCCGGCAAGTCGCCGATGCTGTGATATAATAAGTAGCTGATCGGGCAAGATCGGGGTCCGGAGGCGCGATCCCTGTTGTGGATGTCGCCACTGGACCTCATTTTATCGAGTCTACTGAGGTGCCTAATCGGGTGACGAGCCAGGACAGGATCAGAAACTTCTGCATCATAGCCCATATCGACCATGGGAAGTCTACCCTCGCCGACCGACTGCTGGAGCGCACCGGTACTATCGACGCCCGACAGATGACCGAACAGGTGCTGGACCAGATGGATCTCGAGCGGGAGAAGGGGATCACCATCAAGGCCCAGGCCGTACGGTTGGCCTACAGGGATCGGCGGGGGGATGAGTTCCAGCTCAACCTGATCGATACTCCGGGACATGTGGACTTCACCTACGAGGTATCCCGCAGCCTCGCCGCCTGTGAAGGGGCCCTTCTGGTGGTAGATGCCGCTCAGGGGGTGGAGGCCCAGACCCTCGCCAATGTGTACCTGGCCCTGGAGCATGATCTCACCATCGTTCCTGTGGTGAACAAGATCGACCTCCCCAGTGCCGAGCCCGAGAAGGTGGCGAAGCAGATCGAAGACGTGGTGGGACTGCCATCCGACGAGGTGATCTATGCCTCCGCCAAGGACGGGGCCGGGGTGGACGACATACTGGAGGCCATCGTCCACAGAATACCCCCGCCACGAGGCCAGCATCACCAGCCACTTCGCGCCCTGGTGTTCGATTCTCACTACGACCCCTACAAGGGTGTCATCAGCTATGTTCGTGTGGTGGATGGCGCGATCGGCCCGGGAGATCGACTGCAGGCCATGGCCACCGGCCAGACGCTGGAGTGTCTGGAAGTCGGTGTGTTCCGGCCTAAGCTTGCGCCGGTCGACCGGTTGGAGACCGGGGAAGTGGGATATGTGGCGACGGGGCTGAAGAACGTCCGTGAGATGCGGGTGGGCGACACCCTCACCCACGTTGAGGCGCCGGCCGGAGAGCCCTTGCCGGGCTACAAACCGATCAAGCCGATGGTGTTCGCGGGCCTCTACCCGGTGGTGGGGGAGGATTACGGTGACCTGAGGGACGCCCTGGATAAGCTGCGTCTGAACGATGCCTCTCTCTCATACGAGCCGGAGAGCTCGGTGGCACTGGGTTTCGGCTTCCGATGTGGTTTCCTGGGGATGCTCCACATGGAGATCGTTCAGGAACGATTGGAACGGGAATACAACCTGGATCTGTTGGTCACCTCCCCCAGTGTAGAGTACAAGGTGTTTACCACCGACGGCCAGGAGTTGGCGGTGGATGGACCCTCCAAGCTGCCCGAGCCCGGCCAGATCGCCTGGATAGAGGAGCCTTGGGTGCGGATCAGCGTCATCGCGCCCAGCCGCTACATCGGCACAATCATGGAGATGATGCAGGGACGCCGCTCCGAGTTTGCCAAGATGGACTATCTGGACGAGCAGCGGGTGTTGCTGAACTACGATATGCCGCTGTCCGAAATGCTGGTGGAGTTCTACGACCAGCTCAAGTCCAGGACACAGGGCTATGCCTCCCTCGACTACTCCTATGAGGGCTATCGGGAGTCCAAGCTGGTGAAGCTGGACATCCTGGTGAATGGCCAGCCGGTGGACGCCCTGTCGCTGATAACCCATGTGGACAAGGCATACTCCCAGGGACGGGAGCTGGTCTCCAAGCTGCGGAAGCTAATCCCTCGCCAACTGTTCGAGGTTCCACTGCAGGCGGCCATCGGGGGCAAGGTGGTTGCCAGGGAGACCATCAGCGCCATGCGGAAGAACGTACTGGCCAAGTGCTACGGCGGCGATGTCACCCGGAAGCGGAAGCTGCTAGAGAAGCAGGCCGAGGGGAAGAAGCGGATGAAGCGGGTGGGCAACGTGGAGATACCGCAAGAAGCGTTCATGGCAGTATTGAAGTTGGGGGAATAGCCCCTCTCCCTCTGGGAGTAGGGAGGGGCCCTGTGCCCCTCCGCCCGGCGAGCGATGGCAGGGACGGGCGGCAGGGCAGAGCGCCCTGCCCTGCGCTCCAACGGCCGAGGGATGCTAATGGCGATTGTTGACCTCTTCGATCATTTCCTCTCTTCACCATGGGAGAAGGCCCTGGGCTCGGAGTGGCAGCCGGACTACGTCCTGCAGTTCTTATTCCCGTGCCAGTCGTACCGCAGCGTGGGCGAGCGCCAGGGTCGGGTCCAGCACCGGCACGCTGACGTCGCCGTCCTGGAGGATCAAGGGTAGCTCCGTGCAGGCGGTGAGCAGCAGCTGCGCCCCCTGGCCGGCCATCCTCTCCGCGACCACTCGGATCCTCTCCCGCACGGTCGGCCCCTTGTCCCCGGCCTTCACGCTGAAGATGGCGGCGTGGACGATCTCCTGGTCGTCCTCCGAGGGAGAGAGCGCGGTGATCCCTTTGGCCTCGAACCTGGTATGGTACAGCCTCAGCCGAGCCGTGCCATTTGCCGCGAGGATGCCCACCGTCTTGACCTCAGGATAGCGGCGTTGAGTCTCGGCCACCGCCTCATCCGCGATGTGGAGCACGGGGATCTGCACAGCCTCCGCGACGCGATCGTAGAAGAGGTGGGCGGTGTTGCAGGGCATTATCAGAAAGTCGGCACCGGCCTGCTCCAGGTTGCGGGCGGTGGCCTGGAGCATGGGGGTGGGGTCTTCCCCATCGTGGAGCAAGGCAGCGGTGCGATCGGGGATCTTGGGGTTGTTGTCAATCAGAACCCGAAGGTGCTCCTGATCTATCTTAGCCGGAGTAGCCGCCACGATCTTCTGAAACAGATCGATTGTGGCCTCCGGTCCCATGCCTCCCAGGATGCCGATAACCTTCTCCGCCATGGTAGTCTCCTATTGGCAATCAGATGTCGCCATTATAGTCCGATCTCGTGAAAAGGTGTCCGCTGTTCTCGTCTGAGTGGTCCGTCCGGCAAGC
>JAJYNT010000467.1 GCA_021786215.1 Chloroflexota bacterium
CGTAGTGCGGCGACACAATGGTTCTGACCAGTGTCATCCTGAGTATCCCAGGGTTCCGGGAACCCTGTGCGAAGCACAGAAACTTGAAGTTTCTGAACAGCGATAGCGAAGGATCTCCTCGGCGGAATGTGGAGATGCTTCGCTTCGCTCAGCATGACAGTAACCATCACCTTCACTGTGTCGAAGCACTAGTACTCCGGCACAGTGATTAGATACGTAGCAACTGTCTTGGATGTCAAGGGTCTTGACATCCAAGACAGTTGCTACGCTTCAAAGCCATTGTGGTTGAGTATTAACCTACCTGATGCCGGAAAGAAACTGAGATGAGGGAACGGGAGCATGGAGCAACGCATTCGACTGCTGATTGCGGATGACCAACCCCGATCTCGAGACGGACTCCGGGCGCTGCTCGCTACCTGCTCCGCGGTGGAGGTGGTTGGTGAGGCCGCCAACGGAGAGGAGGCCCTGCTGTTGATGGAGGATCGGCGGCCGACCGTGGTGTTGATGGACGCTCGGATGCCGGTTCTGGATGGGATGCAAGCCACGCGACTGATCAAGAGTAGCTGGCCGGAGGTGCGGATCGTCGTGTTGACCATGTACTCCGATTACAGGGAGATCGCCCTGGCCGCCGGCGCCGATGCCTTTCTGGTGAAAGGCTGCCAGCCCGAGGAGTTGTTCGGGGCGATTGCCGGTGATAAAGAACCGGCATGAGGTTCGGTCTACCCGACGTGTTGGAGAGAGCATGGTCACTTGCGAGCCATGATCTGACCACTTGGCATCACTACCCCGGCACCACCATCCAGATCCCGGCCACGGCGAGGAGCGTTCCGGTCACGATCCGCGAGTTCATCCGCTCATGCAGAAGGGATATCGAGATCGGCAGGGCGAAGAGGGGGGTGGTGGATGCGAGGACCGAGGCCTTTGCTGCTCCGGCGAGACTCACCGCCATCACGTACAGCAGAGCGGAGGCACTGTTGAGTACCCCGGCCATCACGACGAGGCCGAAGGCACGCCGGTCCAGCCCCACGGGCAGCCTTGCCCCAAAGGTTCGGGCCTTAACGACGAAGAGGGATATGGAAGCCATCTAGATCACCAATCACCGGATCTCCTCTGCCTCCGCATCGCGGTCCAACTTGCCCTCGAAGCTACCGTTCGGGCACGACGGTCCATGATAGCAGGTTCAGACCTGCCTGGTGCGCCCTTTGCAGAGAACGAAGCTGTTTCGGGGCCGGTTGCATGCGCCGTTTGGCACGAGCGGTGGCGACGAGAAGAAGCGATTTCCGTGCGAGCCGCGTAGGTACGAGGCTTGGGGCTACAGAGTCCTGCCACCTACCGAGAAGAGGAGGACGAGATGCAGTACGATCAGTTCGTTGGACAGGTCCACAACCGGGGGCGGTTTGCCTCGGACGGCGAGGCCATGCGGGCGATCCATGCCACGCTGGAGACCTTGGGCGAGAGGCTATACGGCGGCGAAGCTGAGAACTTGGCGGCCCAGCTGCCACCGGAGTTGGGGCACTATCTGAGGGAGCCGGCGGTTAGCGAGAGCTTCAACCTGGATGAGTTCTTCAATCGAGTTTCCATGCGAGAAGCCGTCGATCTCCCCGTCGCCATCTACCATGCTCGAGTTGTCATGGAGGTGCTGAAGGAGGCTGTGTCGCCGGGTCTCTTGGACAAGGTTCTTGATCAGTTGCCGGAGGAGTACGACTCGCTCTTCGTGGGGAGTAAGGGCAAGCTTCCTCAACAGTAGGGCGAAACGGGACGATAGAGACGTCAGGAAGGGCGGCCGGACATCAACCCCGCCGCCCTTCGACGGTTTCTTGAGCGCCCGTGCGAGGGTTGGCCCACGGCACGAACGCTGCTGTGATCGACCGGCAGGCAGCAGTGCAGCCGCAGCGGCGTTGTGCATGTGGGGCCAACCGGCGCATGCTTCTTGCGCCAATCGGCCCCACGCAAGACGGCTACTGTGATGATATGTAGGCCAGGATCGCCTCGGCGTCAGCCTTGGAGATCCCCAGATTGGGCATCGGCACACCGTACTCCTTCACCAACTGTGCCGCCGTGGGATCGCCGCTCGCGATCACCTTGTCCGGAGCGGTGATAAAGCCGATCAGCCAGTCGTGTGAACGGGTCTTGGCCACCCCCTTCAGGTCGGGGCCTACCTTCTTGCCGCCGCCGATAGAGTGGCAGCTGGCGCACTTGCTCTCGAAGAGGGTCTTCCCCTGGGCGACATCTTGTGAGGACGGGGTTGTCACCGTACCACCTTGAGATGTCGTGGTTGCCGCACTCCACGGGCCGGATTCGGGAAAGGCCTCGGCCTGCCACCGTAAGGTCATGACGGACAGCATGCCGCCGAGGGCGATGGCTCCCACCATCATCCCCAGGCCCAGGGCATGGACAGATCTCATGTTGGACGCTCCATCATCGCGCAAGTCTATGTTGCTTCAGTGATGCGCTTCTTCCCTCGGAAGGCTGCTTCTACCGGTAGGCTGCATAGGTCAGGAATCCTATCACCAGGGCCGCGACTACCACTACCAGCATGGCCAGCGGACGCCGTCGAGGGGAGCGCCAGGGCGAACGATCGTAGAGCGGCAGCAGCAAGATCAGCAGCAGCGCGAGCGCCGGCAGAACCGCGGCCCCCACCCACTCCAGGTTGCCCGGGAAGTACTTCAACATCTGGAAGAGGAACATGAAGTACCATTCCGGACGGGGCACGTAGGAGGTGTCCGTGGGGTCCGCCTTGCCCTCCGTCGGCACTCCTAGCGCTACCATGAGCCCGATCACCACCAGAAGCACCACAGCCGCGACGAGGGCATCCTCCACTATGATGTCTGGCCAGAAGGGGTGGCCCGCCTTCTTGGCCTGGTCGTAGCGCAGATGGTACTCCTCCTCTTTAGAGAGTGTGGCTCCGGTGGAGGAACCGCCCATGACGCGCCGAACCCTGGGGGTCACCCTTTCCCACAACCACGGAGGCACGCTCACGCCGTGGTGCACAACCAGGTATAGGTGGGCTGCCAGGAGGCCGCCCAACAGTCCGGGGAGCAGCAAGATGTGGAAGGCGTAAAAGCGAGTGAGGGTCAAGGCGCCCAACTGGGTCCCACCTCGCGCGACCCTCAGTAAGAAATCGCCCAGATACGGGAGCGTGCCTGGAATGTTGGTTCCCACCACCGTGGCCCAGTAAGCCTTCTGATCCCAGGGGAGAAGGTATCCGGTGAAGGCGAAGGCCAAGGTAGCAAGCAGCAAGCCCACGCCAACCATCCAGGTAAGCTCTCGCGGATACTTGTAGGCACCAAGGGTGAAGACTGTCACCATGTGCAGTACTACCAGCACCACCATTACGCTCGCGTTCCAGTGGTGGATACCCCGAACCACCGCGCCGAAGGGCACCTGGTACATGAGGAACTGGATGCTATCGTAGGCGTGATCCGGGCTGGGCGAGTAGTAAACCGCCAGGAAGAGACCCGTCGCCGCCTGAAGGATGAAGCAGAACATGCTGGCGAACCCCAGGGTGTAGAGCCAGCCAACCCCCAGGGGGATCTTTCTGGCGAAGAATGCCTCCCAGATGTTGCCGGCCCCCGATCGATCGCCCAGCCAATCTCGGACCCGTGCCACTCGGCCGGTGGAATTCGTTCCTGGCGAAACCGGATCTGTCATGCCTCCTCCTTCTGAGGGATTCCGAGCCGGAAATCCTCGTACTGGACTATCAGATTTCCCTGGTTTAGTTTCCAGCTGAGGGTATCCAGCGGTCGCGGCGGAGGGCCGCCCAGGACCTGTCCCGTTATGGAATAACGTCCTCCGTGGCACGGGCAAACGAACTCATTCAGGCTGGGCTGCCAGCTGTAGGCGCATCCCAGGTGAACGCAGCGCCCGTTGAAGACGGTGAAATCGCTCTTTGTGTGCTTGACTACCCAAATGCCCTTGGCTTCCTGCTGCTCGATCCAGCCATCTTTGGTGGTGACGGTCACCGTGGCAGCCTTGGGCTGACCGATGGGGAAGTCCGACGCCGGTCCTGCGGAAACCCAGTTGGGCTGGTGCCCCCGCAGTCCGGGCAGGATCAGTGAACCGACCAAGGGAACGCCAACCGCGGTGGTGATGAAGGCTCCTACCGCAGCAATGACGTATCCAAGGAAGGTGCGCCGCTCAACCTGCTTTTGAGCGGTCTTTTCCTGCTTTCCAGCAGTATCGCTCTGCATAGCGATTCTCTCCCGATAGCCACAACGTGATGGGAATTGAGCGATGAGTAGTTTGGCCGCGCCCACACCAGTTTCTTAGTGGTTTGTTGCGCCGGCCTGGATCCACAAGGTGATGTTCTGTACCTCCTGGTCGGTCAGCCGCTGCCCGCCATGAGGCATCCTGATTGAGGGATCAGCTGTACCTTTCACCACCGATATCAGGGCGCTGGTTTCGGGCGACCCCGGCACCACCACCGGTCCGTGTTGGGTGCCCTTCATCACGTTCTCATAGCTGTCCAGACGCAGTCCGTTCTCGGCCTTGGCCGGACCATGGCAGCCGATGCAGTGTTCGGTGAAGATTGGCTGAATGTTCTGGCTGTAGTGGCCGGCCCAGACCACCTTGGCCCCGGAAGGTACCGGGGCCAAGGTGGGAACCGCGGCTTGGACTGTGGCCCCGCGGGTCTGGCACCCGGTCACTGCCGACGCCAACAGGGCCACGGTGACGAGTCCAAGGGCCGTTGCTGTTGCCGCTTTCCGAGATCTCATTCTACTTATTACCCCACCGTTACTTGAGGGATTGAACGTAAGCCACCAGATTGGCCAACTGCTGATCGCTGATCTGGCTGGTGGTGAAGGCGGGCATTCCACCTCCACCGTTTCGGACCTGAGTCATTATACGTTGGGCAGAGAGGTTCTGTCCCCTCAGCTGCGGCCCCACGCCCGCGTTGCCGTTGGGATGGCAGGCGTTGCAGTTTTGCTGGAAGACCGCCTGTCCCGCGGCAATGTTTCCTGCTGCCGTGGGCGATGGCGCTGCGGGGACGCAGGCAGATGCCGTGATCACCGCCGTCATCACCGTGGCCGCCAGCAGCAGAGTGATTCTCTTTTCCATTGTCTCCCTCCTGGGTTCCGCGTGAGGGGCCAGGGCTCCGGAGTTCGTGGCGGTCCGCGAACCCTTCCCCTGAATCAGGCAGAGGATGGTGAACAGCACACCCAAACGACGTCGACGAAGTGCCAGTACAGGGCGCTGGCTTCTACACCGGGGGCAAACCGAAGCAGACAATGGCAAGAAACATGCCGGAGAGGGGCCATCTTGGCATGGTTCAGGACAGTGGCAACGGTTGTAGCGTCGCCCCTTGTGGGCGACGTGGCTGCCCGTCGGGGACAAGCCCCGACGCTACATGCGCCCCACTATTACCCTATCTTCCCCGCGGTGTGAACCATGCCGCCATCTCCTCTGAAGATGGCTTTTCAGCTGCCTGGAGGGCTAGACGCGACACCGTATTGGGCTCAGGCATGAGAACCGCCGTGCTGGACAGAGAAGCCATAAGACCGGTTCGACAAGCGTGATTGCTGCCACTGTCCACTATCTGCCCACGATCCATGACCAGTATCTGCTCCACCGATTCCAGCCCCGTCAGGCGATGGGTGATCAAGAGGCTGGTGCGACCTCGCATGATGTCTCGGAGGTTCGTCATTACGCCCAACTCCGTCTGACCATCGAGGTGGGTGGTGGGCTCGTCAAGGATCAGCAGCGGAGCGTCCTTCAACAGCGCTCTGGCGATAGCCAGCCTCTGCCTCTCTCCGCCGCTCAGTCGCAAGCCCAGCTCCCCAACCGCCGTGTCGAGACCCAGAGGCAGACTGTCCAGGAAGTGGCCCAACTGGGCCCGCTCCATCGCCTCCCTCAACTGGGCATCGGTGGCCTCGGGTCGGGCGATCTTGAGGTTCTCTCGGATGGTCCCGTTGAAGAGGTGCGTTCGCTGTGAGACCACGGCGACCATGTGAAGTAGCGCCTCTCGGTCGTAGCTGCACAGATCGCGTCCTCCCAGGGTGATCAGCCCATCTCGGTAGTCCCAGAAGCGCAGCAGCAGGTTGACCAGGGTAGACTTGCCGGCCCCGCTGGGGCCGATGATCGCCAGACTACCACCCGCGGGAATATGGAAACTCACCCCATCCAACGCCAGCGGCCCGTCGGGACCGTAGCGGAAGCTGAGCTTCTCCACCGTGAGGCCGGCTCCCAAGGGTTCTGAGTTCTGGGTTGTCCCTCTCCCAAAGGGAGAGGCGTTTACGCTGTCCCCATCGACAATCTCGAATAGCCGCCGGGCGGCCTCGAGGCTGCTGCCAAGCTGTTGGAAGGCGGCGGAAAGGGGCGCCACCGCCTCGAAACTGGCCAGTGCCGCGAGCGTGACGACCGGCAGGAAAACGCCATTCAGCCTTCCACTTGATACCAGGGGTATCGTCGTTGCCAACACCGCGAGCATCCCGACGTTGGTCAGGAGGCTGGTGAGAGCACTATGGAGGCCGCCGATATCGGCCATTCTCTCCTGAACCGCTATCCAGCGGCGGCCAAGCTCCCGAACCGTGGCCTGCTGTTGGGGTCCTCGCCCGAATGCCAGCAGATCGGCCATGCCCTGGAGACTGTCCACCAGCCGAACGTTGAGCTCCCCCCGCAACCGCGTCCCCTCTTGCCCCAGTCTTCGGCTCATTAGGAGGGTCGCTATCGGGAGACCCAGGCCTGAAAGCAGCAGGAAGAGGGTCAGGACCAACGCCAGTGAAACGTCGAAGCTGCTCATGAATAGCCACATCGTCACCCCGATCACCAGAGCTACCATGGGCGGAGAGATGACGCGAACGTAGAAGTGCTGGAGGGTGTCCACGTCTGACACGATCCG
>JAJYNT010000089.1 GCA_021786215.1 Chloroflexota bacterium
CCCAACTATTGCAGGGAACAAGGTAGAGGTAGCCCTGCGGTGCGGATTGACTGGATCGACAGTTGCGTTCGCAACTGCAATTCCCGGTCCGGCGCGCGCACCTTCAGGGCTCGAAACTGTATCTAGACGGGGGTAACCTGGTATGGTGGACTCTCGACCGAATGGGGATTCCCGATCGGTAGGCTCGACGGATCTGTCACCGCGGGGGATGTCCGGCAGACTGCTGGGATATCTGCTGGACGCAGGATGCTCGGTTCGCTACCAGATCAAAACCCGCGGGCTGGAGAACTACACGCGGTCCCCCTCCACCCTGGTGGTGTACAACCACCGTCGGGATGCGGACACGCCGATAATCGGGAACGTCCTCTTCGGCCATCACGGACTTCTATCTAAGACGGCAAGGCCCACATTTGTGGCCCGGGAGGATCTGTTTCGACCGGGCTTTCTGGCCAACTACCTGGACCAGTGGCCATCGCCCGTGAGATCTGTGCTGTCACACCTCGGACTTCAACCGTTCCTCTGGGCCTTGCAGGCCTATCCCATGCGGCGGATCGCGGAGCGGACCCTTGGCGAGGTACTGGAGGATGTGCTCCTGCTGTTCGGAGATCTCCCGCTGGACCAGGTGCTGAAGGCGGACTGGGTCAAACAGTTCGAACAGTTGGCCAAGCCGGAGGATACGCCCATCACGGTACAGAGGGCGCTGATGTTCCGTTTTCGGCCCCTGCTGCGGCAGGGTTACGGGCTGACAAAGCTCACTAGACACAGCTTCCGCGCGATCAAGCCACACGAGCGAGAGGTTATCGACGCCCACTTGCAGCTGTTCGTCAAGCTACTTGAGTCGGGAGAAAGCCTTCAACTGGCTCCGGAAGGGGCGGTATCCAAGGACGGTGGATTCGCTCGCATCAGGGCAGGGCTTCACGTGCTGCTCAACCGCCCGCGGACCCTGGTTAGGGTGCTGCCGGTGGGGATCACCTACGACTTCATGACCAGCGGACGCTCCACGGTGTTTGTGAACGTAGGGCAGGAGATGACGGACCTGAGGGGCCTCAGATCGAGCGATGCCTCCGCCAGGGTGGCCAAAGCGATCTGGGCTCAGTCGACGATCACCGCCAGCCAGTTGGCCAGCCAGCTGCTGGCGACGATACGGAACCGCGGCGGCACCACCACGACTGAAAGCGAACTGCTCCAGTACGTGGCATCCGAAGCGGAGCGATGGTCGGAGGAAGGGCTATACGTGGATCCCCGGCTGCTGGCGAAGCCGGAGAGAGAGAAGCGGATGCAGGACTACATCGAGCACTGCGTGCGCTCGGGCGAGCTGACTCCACGCACCATGGGAAGATACAGCCTGCGCTCCCTCGACGGGAAGCCGGACCTGGCCTGGTGGGGAGACCCCGAAGGCCAGATCAACTACATCAACAACGAGTTCACGACCCTGACTCGCATGGTGCGAAGCACCTGAGCCCACGGGCGCCAGGGCTGGTCTACTTCCCGGTATCAGGATTCGCGCCCCATCTGCCGTTGCAGCTCCTCCAGCGCCCCTTGCGCCGTCAACACAGCCACCTCCGGGAAACAGCTCTTGAACTTGTCCATGACCAGGCCCGCCTTCAGCGGGCGGGGAGCCGGCTGGTTTAGCTCGACGGTCTTTATGCGGTCGATCAGACCCGGGTCCAATCCGAACAGCTTCGCCGTCATAATAGCGAACGCATGTCTGTCCAGGATGGTGTCGCCCACCGTGTTGAAAACACCGCCCCGATCGGAATCCAGAATCGCCAACAGCATTTGCGCCAGGTTGTCGGCCAGCGTTGGTGAGCCGATCTGGTCGTCCACCACCCGGATGCGCTCGCCGCGACTCAGCCTATCCACCATCCAGGCGACGAAACTGCGCCGAACGTTGGGCGCATGCCCGAAGAGCACCGTGGTACGGCCGATGGCCCAGTCGGAGCATTGCTCCCGAACAGCATTCTCGCTCTCCAGTTTCGTCAAGCCATAGTAGCTGATCGGCCGAGGCAGGTCTTCCTCCGTGTAGGGACCTGCCTCCCCGTCGAAAACGTACTCAGTGGAGACGTGGATCAATCTCGCGCCAAACTCATGACAGGCCGTGGCCACATTGCTCGTGCCATCCACATTCACTCGCCAGGAGAGCTCTCGCTGAGTCTCGCAGGCATCGACGGCTGTAATTGCGGCGGTATGGATGACGGCCTCGGGCCTGATCCGTTCCATCAGCCCTCGAACCGCAGCCAGGTCGGTTATGTCCAGCTGGAAGTAGGGGAACTTCCCCAGAAAGCCGTTGAGAGTCTCCAGCTCGAGTGAAGCCGAGATAGGCTGGCGCCCCTTGGCCAGCAGCAGCTCGATGCTCTTGGTTCCCAGCAGACCGTTGCCACCAGTGACTAGCACCCTATCGTATGCAGTCAAGGCGCCATCTCCAGTTGAAGTCTCCTCTGCGCGTGTCGGCCGATGCTAAGGGAGAGGGCTGGCCTTTGTCAAACAGGGGCCCTTTGCGTATACTGCCCCCTGCCTGCGTCATCGGAGGTACTGCTGATGCTCCCCATCGAACAAAAAATCGAGCCACCACACGCTCTTACCCAGCCGCAGCAGAAGGGCATTTGGGCGGGCAACGCGCTGGCGGCCGTGGGCCTGCTCTCCCTGGTAGTGGCGCCGTCGATTTCCATATCTGCACTATCCATGGCAGTGCTGATCTCCGGCCTTGCCCTCGAGCCATCGATGGGGTTGGCATTGCTGGGGGTTTCCCTGCCTTTCTACCTTCACCCAAAGCAGTTCGGGACGATGGATTTCTCTTATCCCGAGATAATCCTGATCAGCACCCTGCTCGGAACCGTCCTCCATACAGCATTCAGCCTGAGAACGGGAAAACGGGGCTCGGTTGCCGAGTTGGCTACCCCGATGGATGGCCCCATCGCCCTCCTGTTGGGAGCCGCGCTGCTCTCTCTCCTGGCCAGTGAAGTGCTCCGAGTGAGTCTCCGCGAATTGCGCACCGTTGTGCTGGAGCCGGTGGTCGCATACTACCTCACCGTCTGGCTGATACCATCTCGAAAGCAACTTGTGAGGGTGATCGCGGCGTTGCTGGTGGGCGGCGTCTTGGTGGCCCTTTTCGGACTGTATCAGTACCTCTTCACTGATCAGGTAACCGCGGTGCAAGGGGTACGTCGGATCCAGGGCCCATATGCCTCTCCAAACAACCTTGGGCTGTACCTGGATCGGCTGCTCCCGATCGCGCTGGCCTTGGCCCTGTTCCTGCCTCGCGCCACCTACAGAACCGCGAAGCTGATCTCGGGCATCCTGATGGCACCCATAGCAGCGGCTCTGCTGCTTACCTTCTCCCTCGGTTCCTGGTTGGCTTCGGCTCTTGGGGTTCTGGTGGTGACGTTCTTGTGGCGAATGCGTTCGGGTGTGCTGCTAGCAGCAGTCTACGCGGCCGTCACAGCTGCCGGGGTGCCACTCTTGAGACTGGACAGGATCTCGTCTCACTTCAGCCTAACCCGCGGCACCAGCTTCATTCGTGTGCAGCTGTGGGAGTCTTCCCTGCATATGATCCGCGATCACCCCCTGCTGGGGGTGGGCATGGACAATTTCTTGTACCAGTATCGCAGCCACTACCTGCTGCCCACAGCGGCGGCGGAGCCTAATCTGTCCCACCCTCACAACATCCTGTTGGATTTCTGGCTACGGCTTGGGATAGCAGGTGTGGCTGCCCTGATCTGGATTGCGGTAACCCTGGTCCAAATTTGGCGCCAGGCTTGGATGAGATCTTCCGATCCTGTGGATAGAGCTCTCCTGGCCGGGATGGCCGGGGCAGCTATCGATCTCGTCGCTCACGGGATGGTTGACAACTCCTATTTTCTGGTGGACTTGGCCTTCCAGTTCTGGCTTTGTGTCGCAGGGGCGGTGCTGATCTGGGGTCGGCTTTCTCCGCAAAGCCGAATCGAGTAAACTATGGCGGGCCCCCGGCCACACAGCTGACTGCGTAGTTCCTGAGATCGCCCCCAACCTCATTCAATCGGTCCGGCAGGGGCCGCACACGGAGGTTCAACTTGCGTATTGTCGTCACCGGCGGCGCCGGTTTCATTGGTTCCCACCTTTGCGCACGTCTGCTGAAGGACGGGCACCAGGTTGTCGCCGTCGATAACCTGATCACCGGAAACAGGCAGAACATTGCCCCGCTTCTGGCGAATCCATCCTTCTTGTTCCTCGAGCACGATGTGGTACAGCCGCTGGACCTCCCGGCCCAGGCGATCTTCCACTTGGCCAGCCCTGCCAGCCCAAAAGGGTACATGGAACACCCGGTGGAGACCGCCCTTGTGAACTCTCAAGGCACCTACCAAATGCTGGAGATGGCGAGAAGACATGGAGCCAGATTCCTGTTGGCTTCTACCTCCGAGGCCTACGGCGACCCCCTGGAACACCCACAGGTGGAGAGCTACTGGGGGCATGTGAACCCCATCGGACCCAGATCCTGCTACGATGAGAGCAAGCGGTTCGGAGAGGCGCTCACCATGACCTGTATTCGCGCCTACAATCTGAACGCCAGGATCATCCGGATCTTCAATACCTACGGTCCGCACTCCAACCCCGAGGACGGCCGCATCGTGCCCAACTTCATCACCCAGGCGCTGATGGGGGAGGCTATCACGGTTTACGGCGATGGCTCGCAGACCAGAAGCCTGTGCTACGTCGACGACCTCGTGGAGGGGATGCTGGCGGTGATGTTCACCGATGGACTGCAGGGTGAAGTGATCAATCTGGGCAATCCCGAAGAGCACACAGTTCTGGAGTATGCCCAACTCGTCAGAAAACTGTGTGGGTCGGCCTCGGCCATTGAGTTCCGCCCTCTCCCTCAGGACGATCCCACAAGGAGATGTCCGGACATCTCCAAGGCCCGCGCCAAACTGGGTTGGCAGCCTCGAGTCGGACTGGATGAGGGACTCAGAGTCACCATCGACTGGTTCAAAGTCACTTTGAAAGAGAAAGCTGGATGAGTCAACCCCAGGGCATCTCTGGAGCGTTTCTTCGCGCCCCGGTCAGGTTGCCCCGCATGCCCATTCCCCTATGGCTGGCAGCCATTGCCATGGCAGCCGCCGCGGCCCTGCTGCCCGGTCTCTGGTCCCTGGCCGGCCTAGCAGCGGTAGTAGCCTGTGTATTGATGGTGCTCAGGCCCGAGATAGCGATCTATCTGCTCACCCTCTCGGTGCCGCTTGGCTCCTCGGTGATCGATGAAAGGGAGGCCAACAGCTTCTCCGTTACCCCCACGGAGGCGATCTTCGCCCTACTGGTGCTGGGGTGGGGTCTCCGAGCGATGGCCCGACGAAGGCTAGTCGTTCCTTTCACCCCTATGACTCTCCCTCTCCTGGCCGTGATAGGGGTCGTGGCTATGTCGGGCTTCCATGCCACCAACCTCGCCCTCACCCTGAAAGAGACCCTGAAGTGGTTGGAACTGATCATGGTCTACTTCTTCATCGTGGCGGAGATGAGGACTCGCCGTCGGGCTCTCGCCATCGTGTTGATGCTGCTAACTGGGGCCACCATCGAGGCGTTGCTGGGGACCGGCCAGTTTGTGCTGGGGATAGGGCCGGAGTTCTTCGCCATCGGCCGATTCATGCGGGCCTACGGCACCTTCGACCAGCCGAACCCCTACGCAGGGTATCTGGGAATGCTGATACCTCTGGCGGTGGGCTTGCTGCTGTCTCGTCCCTCGCCAAAGGTTCGGAACTATGCCATCGTAGCCCTGGCTGCCGCGGCCACTGGGGTTATAGTGAGCCTCTCTCGCGGGGCATGGGTCGGCATCGGTATCGGGTTCTCGTTGATGATGCTCTTCTGGAGCCGCAGGACTCGGGTGCTCCTCTCCATCGGCGTTATCGCATCCGCCCCGTTGGGAGCCCTGGCCTTCATGAACCTGCTGCCCCCTGTGATCACCACCCGTGTGGCCATAGCCTTCGACTACTTCCGATTCGTCGACATCACTCAGGTGCAGCTCACCTCCGACAATTGGGCGGTCATCGAGAGGATGGCTCACTGGGAGGCTGCGCTGGGCATGATCGCCGCACATCCCTGGTTCGGAGTTGGCGCCGGCAATTACCCCGTGGTTTACAAGTGGTACGCTGTCCAAGGGTGGCCTCTTTCCCTCGGCCACGCCCATAACTTCTACCTGAACATGGCGGCGGAAACCGGGATACCCGGAGGGTTCATCTACATCTGCTTCGTTCTCACCGCATTGATCTCCACGATGGTATGGCTGGTTCGATCCGGCAATCTTCAGAAAGTGGCCACCCATACCTCTTTGCGACTCGGACATAGAGCGAAGTCCACCAATTCGGTGGCGGCGATGGACGCGGGCATAGATCGCTCCTCGGTCCTATTCTGGCGTGGGATCTTGTTGGGCGTCCTCGGCGCCCTGGTGGCATCTTCGCTGCACAACCTGTTCGACAACCTTTTCGTGCACGGCATGAACGTTCAACTGGGCATGATTCTCGCGCTGGGACAGTTGGCTGCCGATGCCCTCTTTGGTAGTCGCTCCCGTGTCTCCCCAACCGACAAGAAGGCCCTGCCCAACCATGGGACTATCGACGAGGCGGAAGCATCTTGATCGAACCCGTTACCGAAACTCGGGGCCACCGTTGTGGCATCCAGGAAGAACAGATACCCATCCCTCGGATCCTGACCCGGAGTCAACGGCTTCATGAACGATGAACAGGTTGTAGTATCCAGCGAAGCTCCGGGCAATGGGGACACGGATTCTATCTCCCTGGGCAAGAGGTTCCTCAACGTTCGCACCCTGGTCTCCTTCAGTGTAGCCTTCGCCATCCTCTATTTCGTCTTCAAGCA
>JAJYNT010000226.1 GCA_021786215.1 Chloroflexota bacterium
CACATGGTTGTTAGTCAGGATATATCCCGCCGGATCGTAGATCACGCCGGAGCCCACACCGGTCTGCGGCGCCAGCTGATCGAGAGCGCTGATGGACTGCTGCCGAGAGGTGATCTGCACGATCGCCGGCTTCACCGCCTCAGCCACGTTTCGAACCGCGGATGCGAAATCCTGCGGAGTCTGCAGGGACGGGGCCGCCGCGGGGGCTGCCTTGGCCTGCACGGGTCCAGGCATCGTGATAGTGATCTTGGGCATCGCGAACTGGGTCTCAGTCCCAGGCAAAAGACCGAAGGATTGGCCACCAAACCAAACCATTGACGCTAGGAGCGCCGTTGCCAGGACTACCCCTAACCTCTTTACCATCTTACATCCTCCTCTGATGGATAGCTGTCTTCCATCCAGGTGGTTCTTGCATCCACCGTGCCCATTATCCCCGGGAATTGTTAGAAGGGTATTATAAGCCGGTAAAAAGAGTGAGAAGAAGGGCAGTATGTGGAGGAAGAACTCCAGCGCCTTCATTCGGTGAAGACGATGCGCTAGAATCTAGTGCAGATGTGCCGAAGTTGCAACCTCCGCGGGATCATCTATGGCAACTGCTGAACTGGAAAACAAGGTCGAGACCCTGCCGGACAAACCTGGCGTGTACTGCTTCCGCGATGCGGCCGGCAGGGCAATATACGTGGGCAAGGCCCAGTCCCTTCGGAACCGGGTCCGCTCCTACATGCAGAGTCCAGATCTGCTGCCGGCCAAGACCCGGCGTATGGTGGAGAAGGCGGTGGATCTGGACGTAACCGTCACCTCCACGGCGGTCGAAGCGCTGATCCTGGAATGCAACCTGATCAAGGAGCAGCGCCCTCGCTATAACGTGAGGCTGCGGGACGACAAAAGCTACCCCTTCATCAAGGTCACCATGCAGGAGGAGTGGCCCCGTGTGTACTTCACCCGCGGGGTCTTCCGGGATGGCTCTCGCTACTTCGGCCCCTTCACCGATGCGAAGTCGGTGAGACAGACCCTGGACACCCTCAATCGGCTGTTCCCCTTCCGAAGCTGCCACCGGACGATCACCGGCAAGGACCCGAGGGCTTGCCTGGCCTACCACATCCACCGATGCACCGCGCCCTGCATTGGCGTAGCCGACCACGAGGAGTACCTGCAGGCGATTCGGCAGGTGGTGCTCTTCCTGGAAGGCAAGCAGGAGCGGATCATCGAGGAGATGCGCCGAGAGATGGAAATGGCTGCCGAGCAGCTGAAGTTCGAGCACGCTGCCAGGCTGCGCGATCGGATTAGATCACTGGAAAAGATCATTGAGAGGCGGAGGAGGACGCTGCCGATCGCGACGTGGTGGGCCTCGCCTGCGGCAACGGCGCCGCCTGCGCTCAGCTCTTCTTTATTCGCAGCGGGAAGCTGCTGGGAACCGAGCACTTCGCCCTCGAGGGTACCGAGGACGAGAGCACGGCTCCCGTGCTGGCCTCCTTCCTTCAGCAGTTCTACGACTCGGCGGCCTACGTCCCTCCTCAGATCCTGCTCCAGGAAGATATCGACGACGCGTCGATGCTGGAGGAGTGGCTGGCCGAACGACGAGGCAGCAGGGTACAGCTGGTGGTTCCGAAGAGGGGCCAGAAGCACCAGTTGATCAAGCTGGCGATGGAGAACGCGAACCAGCAGTTGGAGATGCTGAAGCTGCGCTGGCTCAACGATACGCAGCGCACCGCGGGGGCCCTGGTGGAGCTGCGGGAGGCCCTTCAGCTGCCAACCACGCCCCACCGGATCGAGTGCTACGACATATCCAACATCCAGGGCACATCGGCCGTTGGGAGCATGGTGGTGTTCGAGGGCGGGCAATCCAAGAGCTCCGAGTATCGCCGCTTCAGGATCAAGACGGTGGAGGGCGCCAACGACTTCGCCATGCTGCAGGAGGTACTGCGGCGCCGCTTCAAACGAGCCATCGGCGTCGGAAACGGGGAGACGGAGGACGCGGCAACGCAGGGAGACGGAGACACGGGGAAGGGTTACCCTCTCCCCTTGGGAGAGGGTGAGGGTTCCAGCACTCCGCACCCGGTCGGGGGCGGGCGAGACGCCCGCGCTCCCAGTACCCAACACCCAGCACCCAGCACTCGGCACTCAGGGCTCAGCACTCAGTCCTCATCGGACGGCTGGGCGGCCCTACCAGACCTCGTGATCGTGGACGGCGGAAAGGGGCAGCTCAACTCCGCCCTCGAGGTGCTGGACGACCTGGGGCTGGCCAACTTGCCCGCCGTCGGGTTGGCCAAGGAGAACGAGGAGATCTTCCTGCCGGGCATCTCCCAGGGGCTGATGCTGCCCAGAAACTCCCAGGCCCTCTACCTGGTGCAGCGCATCCGGGACGAGGCTCACCGCTTCGCCATCACCTACCATCGAAAGCTTCGCAGCAAGCGCAGCTTCGGCTCCGCCCTGGACGACATCCCCGGCATTGGTCCGCGACGGAAGCAGGCGCTCATCAAGCAGTTCGGGACGGTGAGGGCAATCCGGGAAGCGAGCCTGGAGCAGCTGCTGGCGGTACCCGGGATGAGCCGCCAGGCGGCCGAGAAGATCAAGGAGCAGCTGTAAGGGAAGGGAGAAACTCCCCCTTCCCCTGTGGGGAAGGGGGATGGGGGTTAGGTCAGAACTCCCGTCCCGGTCTGGCCGGTATCCAGCAGGAGAGAGAGATCATCCACCTCGACGAGCATGGAGAGGCCGTGCTCCGCGAGGGTTCCGACCTTTGTAGCGCTGTTCTCCGCGAGGGTGGTTATCCGAAGCCTCATCGCCGTAACCTCCCAATCGCCGGCAATGGCGTAGGGCAGGGGAGCCGGCTCCTACGTCATCCCTTGGCCGACTCCAGGGCCAGGTCCGAGTCGACCATCATCTTCACCAGCCCCTCGAAGCTGACCGACGGCTTCCAGCCTAACTTAGTTTGCGCCTTCGTGGGATCCGCCAGAAGATGGTCGACCTCCGCCGGCCGGATGAAGCGGGGATCGGTGCGCACGTAATCCCGCCAGTTGAGCCCCACATGGCCGAAGGCAATCTCGCAGAACTCGGCCACGCTGTGGTATTCCCCGGTGCCAACCACGTAGTCGTCCGGCTCGGCCTCCTGAAGCATCATGTGCATGGCCCGCACGTAGTCGGCCGCGTAGCCCCAGTCCCGTTTGGAGTCCAGGTTACCCAGCAGCAGCTCCTTCTGCTTCCCCAGCTTGATTCGAGCAACGGCATGAGAGATCTTGCGGGTCACGAACTCGAACCCTCGCCGGGGCGACTCATGGTTGAAGAGGATGCCGCTGCAGGCGAAGATGTCGTAGCTCTCCCGATAGTTGACGGTGATGTAGTGGCCATACACCTTGGACACGCCGTAGGGGCTCCTGGGATGGAAAGGCGTTTTCTCGTTCTGCGGCATCTCGCGCACCTTGCCGAACATCTCGCTGGAGCTGGCCTGGTAGAAACGAATGGAGTTGTTACGGCTACCGTTCCGCTTCCCGCTGCCCCCGACAATCCGGATGGCCTCCAGCATCCGAAGAACCCCCAGACCGGTGATCTCACCGGTCAGCTCCCCCTGGTTCCAGGAGAGGGGCACGAAAGAGATGGCGGCAAGATTGTAGACCTCGTCCGGCTTGGTGTACTCCAGGGACCTCACCAGCGAACCCTGGTCCAGCAGATCGCCCAGAACCAGCTCCATATCTGGGATGAGCTGCTCGAGCATCTCGCGCTTGGGGTTGTTCTGGCCCCGGATGAGGCCGTAGACGTTGTAGCCTTGCTGGAGCAGGTATTCCGCCAGATAGGTTCCATCCTGCCCAGTGATCCCGGTGATCAGGGCGGTCTTCAAGTGACCCTCCTTATTCTTACGCACCTCGACGTGGTCGCATCGCGGAAAGCGGGTCCAGGGCACCCCACCGCAGCGGGCGCAGCACCATGCCTGGGTGCCCCCCGGCACTAGACATGCGCCCAGTGGCGGGCGGCGGGGCACAAGCGTGACGCTGTACTCGCTCGCATCACGTGCCCAAAAGTATCGGATTTGCGGAACGACGCACTAAGCCCGGACTAACCGGGACGAGCGAGGATAATGCATAGATGGTCCGCTACATTATACGAGGAGCGGAACCATGTCAATGATGGCTCCCAGAAGGAGAAACCCGGGGCGATTATAGCGCAGACCGGCCGGCTTGTATTGGATCGATCCATACCTGAGATTGACTTCTCGTTCTGGCCTCGTATACTACATGCTAGCAGACAGGGTTGTCTGCGATCCGCAGATTGATCTACTCTTGTAACAGCCGGCTCCAATCCACAGAACAACAGAGTGGAGGGTCAAGTGATCACCGTGGAGGTATGGCTGTACGGCCCGCTAGCCCAATACGCGGGCGACCAGAGTCAGGGCGGCTACGCTCACCTTCTCCTGCAATTCCCCGACGAAGCGCGAATGGGAGATCTGCTAGAGCGTCTTGGCATGCCACTGGAGGAGAAAGGCATCACGTTCGTGAACGCCCAGCTCACCGACATGCCTGGCCTCGCGGCCGATCTGGAGCTGGCGTTGCGGGACGGCGACCGCGTGGGCTTCTTTCATAAGCGCAGCATGTGGCCCTTCCAGTATCGGCACGGCGCCGATTTGAGCCCACAGCTGAAGGAGGCGATGAATCGAAGGGAGGGGGGAGCGTTGTCCCACTCCTACACAAAGAGCATCGGCATGCGGGTGTAAGCCTGCGTTGCCTCAACCCCAAAGTCTGGACATTTTGTGGGCAACGGCCAGAGCCGGCTGCCCCGTCCATATCAGACCATAGTTCCGCGAGGAGGTGGTGCCCCAGCCCTCAGAAGAGCCAAATATCTCCACAACCGTCGGGTGAGTCATTTTCTCTTGACTTGGAAAGAGTACGTTTGCTGAAGGAGGCAAGCCAAAATGGCGAAGTTCCTGCGCGTCAACATGACCGACGGTACGGCCAGGTACGAAGAGGTACCGGATAAGTACCGCCAGATGGGCGGCCGGTGGCTGACCAGCACTCTCACAGCCGATGAGGTTCCCCCCACGGCCCATCCCCTGGGGCCTTACAACAAGGTGATCTTCTCGCCCGGCATCGTCACGGGCACGTCCGCTCCCACCTCCGCCCGCATCTCCGTGGGCGGCAAGTCCCCCTTGACCGGTGGCATCAAGGAGGCCAACGCCGGCACGGGCTGGGGGCAGCAGGTGGCCCGACTGGGGATCAAGGCCATCATCGTGGAGGGCCAGCCCGCTCAGAAGGGAAAGATGTGGGGTCTCCACGTCACCAAGGACGGGGCCAGCTTCTTTGATGCCGGCGAGTTCGCTCGCCAGGGGCTGTACGAAGTTTACCCCAAGATGATCGACCGATTCGGCAAGAAGGCCGACATCATGGCGATCGGGGCAGCGGGCGAGTACCTGATGACCAACGCGGGCGTCTGCTTCAACGACCAGGAGGGGCGGCCGGCCCGATACGCCGGTCGAGGCGGCCTGGGGGCGGTACTCGGCTCTAAAGGATTGAAGTTCATAGTTGTGGACAGCTCCGGCGCTCCCGCCTCGATCCCCATCGCTGATGAGCCCCTGTTCCAGCAGGGTCGCAAGAAGATGACCGAGGCGCTGCAGAGCCACGACATCACCAAGCCGAAGGGCGGCCTCAACACCTACGGCACCGCCGTGCTGGTGAATATAATGAACGAGGCGGGCGGCTTCCCGACCCGCAACTTCTCCTCCGGAAGGTTCGAGGGTGCGGCCGCTATCTCCGGTGAGGCGGTCTTCGAGGGCAACAAGCAGCGGACCGGGAAGGAACTATACAACCACGCCTGCAGTCCCGGCTGCATCATCCAGTGCTCCAACGTCTGGCACAGGTCCGACGGCAGCGAGCATGTCTCCTGCCAGGAGTACGAGTCGGTCTGGGCCTTCGGGGCCGACTGCGGCATCGACTCCCTGGACACCACCGGCGAGCTGATCTGGCTGGCCAACGACATAGGCCTCGACACCATCGAGGCGGGCGTGACCCTGGGCGTGGCCATGGAGGGCGGGCTTGCCAAATTCGGCGACGGCGAGGCGGCGATCCAGCTGATGAAGGAGATCGCCAAAGGCTCGCCCATCGGACGGATCCTGGGCAACGGCGCGGCCTTCACCGGACGCGCTCTCGGCGTGGTGCGGATCCCGACCGTGAAGGGCCAGGCGATGCCAGCATACGAGCCTCGCGCGGTCAAGGGGATAGGCATCACCTACGCCACCGGCACCATGGGCGCCGACCACACGCAGGGTTACACCATAGCCCCGGAGATCCTGGGTGTCAGCGGCAAGTTGGATCCCTTTGCCACCAACAAGGCGGAGCTGTCGCGGAACTTCCAGGCAACGACCGCATTCATCGACAGCTCGGGGCACTGCCTCTTCATCGCCTTCGCCATCCTGGACATCGCCAGCGGCTTCGAGGGTATGGTGGAGGAGTGCTCGGGGGTCGCCGGCACGAACTGGACGGCCGACGACATAGTGAAGATCGGTTTCGACATCGTGAAGACGGAGAGGCAGTTCAACCTGAACGCGGGCATGACTAACCTCGACGACCGGATGCCCGAGTTCATGAAGTACGAGCCGCTTCCGCCACACAACGTCGTCTGGGACGTGACCGACGCGGACCTCGATTCGGTCCACGGGGCTTAAGCAGCAACTGTAGCTGCCCGAGCTTCGTACCACCTCTCCCCTTGGGAGAGGCCGGCCGAGCGCAGCGAGGGCGGGTGAGGGCTGGGCTGCCTGCGGGATCGTAGTGGCGACTTCAGTCGTTCGTCCTTGTATGAGCTACAGGGCACCAACGACTAAAGTCGTCACTACCTTGCGCGCAGCCC
>JAJYNT010000356.1 GCA_021786215.1 Chloroflexota bacterium
ACCTGACACCACATGGCCACGCAGCCTGTATCGACGGCCGAGCAGCTCTGCGGCCTCCCGGACCTGGCCCTCCGCCAGCAGCTGCCGGATCCGACTGCTGCTGACCACCTTTCCACCGATCTCGACCGGCGGAAACCGAAAGACTTCAAAACCGCTTTCACGGCCGATAGCGGCCAACCTTTCCGGGGTGCCGCTTCTTCCCTTTCCGAGCGCGAAGTCGCTCCCAATCCACAGCTCCCGCAACCGGAACCGGTTTGCTAGCAGATCCAGGAACTCTTCGGGCGTTAGCTGAGACAGCGCCGCCGTGAACTCCATCACGACGACCTCAGCCACACCGAGCGCCTTGATCGCGGAGAGGCGGTCCTCAACCGCCGCTAGATGCGTGATATCGCTCTCGGGACGCAGCACGTCTTCCGGATGAGGCGAGAAGGTGACGCAACCGCTGGTCACACCCAGCTCGGCCGCGCGCCGGGCGACGGTACTGATCAGCGCCTGATGGCCAAGATGAACCCCATCGAAAACCCCGATGGTGACTACAGCGTCACGAGACCGTCCCATGATTCCCTCTGTCATCCCTCGGTCACCAGCACCAGCTTGGGCTGCCAAGCGCCATCCCGTGGCTCTGCCAGACCGAGGAACTCCCCTTCGACTGAGTAGACCCTCACTGGCCCCTCCTTTGGGAAAAAGCCGGCAACGGGCCACCGTCGGCCGCCAGCCATGTCGGCGGCATGCACTGTGGACACCACGACCGCGGGAAGATGAGCCACCGCCACATCCGTTGGCATGATCAGGCTGTCCAAGTACTCGAACTCAGCGGCCAGCCGCAATTGGTCGATTCCAACCCCATCGCTACAGCTGAAAGAGCCGCTGGCTGTTCTAACCAGAGCGCAGAGATGGCCGCCCACTCCTAACTTCTCCCCCAAATCCCGCGCCAAACTGCGTATGTAGGTCCCCTTGGAGCAGAGCACAACCACGCTCAAGGTGGGTGGCTCCCATCCGACGACGGCCAACCCTTTGATGGAAACCCGTCTCGGGGCCAGACTAGCGAATCCACCCCTTCGCGCTATTTCGTAGGCCTTCTTCCCCTGTAACTTGATGGCGGAGTACTGGGGAGGAACCTGATCGATGTCGCCGAGAAAGGTTGCCAGCGCAGCCACCACCTGATCCAGCTTCGTGCCGGAGGGGTCCCTGGCATATAGCACCCTGCCCTCGGCGTCATCGGTATCCGTGGCGGCGCCAAGCACCACGTCGCCGCAGTAGCACTTGTCCTGGTCTGCCAGATAGTCCACCAACCGTGTGGCTCGGCCGACAGCCACCAGCAACACCCCAGCCGCGGCTGGGTCCAGCGTCCCGGCGTGGCCAACCCGACGAACCCCGGTCAGCCGGCGCACCAGTTGAACCACGTCGTGAGAGGTCCACCCGTAGGGCTTTACGATATTCAGAAACCCCTCAAGCCCCGCTCGCCTGGTGCCGTTCACGCCCCGGCTGCCACCCTCTCGAGACGCCTTCGTCCTTCCTCCAATAGGAGGCTCTCCACGCGGTCTATCGGGCCCTCCAGAGTGCAGCCGGCCGCACGCACGTGGCCACCACCCCCAAAGCTCTTCGCCAGGGCGGCGACGTCCAGCTCTCCCGTGCTCCTCATGCTGACTCTGACCTTCCCTCCTTGCTCGCTGAACAGGAAGGCCGCGCCCGCCTCGGGCACCCCGGCGATGAAGTCCACGAGGCTGTCGGCATCCTCCAGAGTGGCATCACACTCCGCCAACATCTCGGCGGTTATGTCAGACCACACCAGCCCACCATCAACCTTAGTCCGGCTGAGCACCCGACCCCAAAGGCTCAGTGCCCGGGGCGACCTGGTGTTGAAGATCCGCTCGCTGATCCCGGACAGAGATGCCCCGCGTTCCATGAGGCCGGCGGCCACGCGGAGGGTTCGGGACGACGTCGAGGGGATTCTGAACCCGAGTGTGTCGGTAACGATCCCAACCAGGAGGCAGGTGGCAACCTCTTCCGGGATCGGCAGGTCCTCTTGCTCAATCAGCTCCGCCAACTGCTGGCAGACGGCAGGGGAGGAGGGCTCGAGCAGGTTAATCTGGCCGAAACGGGTGTTGCTTGGGTGGTGGTCGATGTTGATCAAAGGAACCGACTCGAACTTGCTCCTGTTCTGGCTATAGAGGGCCCCAAGTCGGGTCGGATCGCTCGCATCCAGGGAGATTATGACGTCCGCGGCCAGCAGGGCAGCCCTCGTCGCTTCGCCATCAGCGGTCTCGGATCTGTCCGGGGAGTAGACCTCCACCGATTCCCAACCGGGCAGAAAGTGGTAGCTGGCAGGAACCGGCCCGGGGCTGATGGCCCGCACCTCTCCCCGGGCAAGCCTCATCGACTTGGAGAGAGCTAGGAGCCCAGACAGCGCGTCACCGTCGGGATCGACGTGGCAGGTGACCACCACCCTTTTCCCGCTCCTCAACAGAGGAAGCAGCACCGGCTTGTAACCAGACTCCACCGTCTCCTACTCCTCTCCTTTGTGGATCTCGCGGAGGATCTCCAGGACGCGGGCGCCCTTTTCTATGGAGGTGTCCAGCTTGAAGCTCAACTCCGGCACGTGCCGCAGTCGAAGCCGGCTCGCCATCTCCCGTCGGAAGTACCCGGCGGCGTGGCGGAGTGCCAGCATCGTCTGCTGGATCTCATCCTCGCTCCCCATGATGCTAACGTGGACCGTCGCGTTCCTGAGATCGGCGCTAGTGTCCACGTTGGTGATGCTTATCATCCCCCGCAACCGCGGATCCTGAGTTTCGCGCTGCAGGAGTGCTGCGATCTCTTCTTTGATTTGTTGGTTTACTCGCTCGATTCGCCTGCTCATCTCACTGCCTATGACGACTTCAGCTAACACGCTCCATCCTATAGAACTCCAGGATGTCGCCAACCTGGAAGTCGCTGAAGCCATCGATCTGGACGCCGCACTCGTAGCCGGCGGCTACATCTCTAGCGTCCTCTTTGAAGCGGCGCAGGCTGCCTACCTTGCCGTCGTACAGCACGCCGCCACCCCGAATAACCCGGCAGCGGGACCCCCTGGTCACCTTCCCGTCAGTCACCATGACCCCCGCAACCGCTTCACTCTTCGAGATCTTGAACAGCTGTCGCACCTCGGCGTGACCCTCAGTTGCCTCTTCGAACTTCGGCTCGAGAAGCCCCGTCAGCGCCTTCTGAACGTCCTCCACCAGCTTGTAGATCACCTCGTAGAAGCGAATGTCTACCTGGTTCTCCTCTGCCAGATGCTTGGCACCGGGCTCCAGACGGCTGTTGAAGCCGATAATAACGGCGTGGGATGCGGAGGCCAGCAGCACGTCCGATTCGGTGATGCTTCCAGTGCCCGAGTGAATAACTCGGACCCTAACATCCTCGGCCTGCAGGCGGTTCAAGGAGTTTACGATCGGCTCGACCGATCCCTGCACGTCAGTCTTGACGATGACGTTCAGTTCCTTGATCTGCCCGGCCTGGATCTGCTTGTACAGATCATCCAGGGTCACCGGCGACACCGGCGTCTCCACCTGGAGTTCTGTGGCCCTCTCTCCGGCCAGCGAACGCGCTATCTTCTCGTCGGCTACCACCTTCCACACGTCGCCTGCCGCGGGTACGGCGCCGAGTCCCAGCACCTCGGCTGGCATGGACGGACCTGCCTTGCGCAGCCGCCTTCCCTTGTCGTCGAACAGCGCCTTGACCTTGCCAAAGGTGCCGCCCGCGACCACTGCGTCCCCAATCTTGAGAGTTCCAGCCTTCACCAGAACAGTGGCCACCGGTCCCCTCGCCTTGTCGAGCTTGGCCTCTATCACCACACCCGCTGCGGAGCGAGCCGGATTGGCCTTGTACTCTTGCATTTCGGCTACCAGCAGCAGCATCTCGAGCAGAGAGTCTATTCCCTGCTTGCGGCGCGCCGAAACCGGCACAACGATGGTCTGGCCGCCATATTCCTCGGGAACCAGACCTATCTCGGCAAGCTGCTGCTTCACCCTGTCGGGGTTTGCGTCGCCCTTGTCGATCTTGTTTATCGCCACCACGATGGGGACGTTCGCCGCCTTCGCGTGGTCCGCTGCTTCGAGAGTCTGGGGCATCACCCCGTCATCTGCCGCCACCACCAGCACGGCTATGTCGGTAGCCTGAGCGCCGCGCGCCCTCATCGCCGTGAAAGCCTCGTGACCTGGCGTATCCAGGAATGTTATTTTCTGACCGTGAAGCTCCACCTGGTACGCGCCTATGTGCTGCGTTATCCCTCCGGCCTCCTGCGCCGTGACGTTGGCTTGCCGAATTACGTCCAGCAGACTGGTCTTGCCGTGGTCGACGTGACCCATGATGGTCACTACTGGAGGCCTCGGCTGCAACAGTGCGGGATCTTCTTCCTCAACGGAGGGGATCTCCAGAGGGGCGGCGCGCTCGGCTGGCTCCGGCTCTTTCACCTCGAAGCCAAGGTCCGACGCTACCACTGAGGCGGCATCGCGATCGATCTGCTGATTGATGTTCGCGATTATCCCATTCTTCATCAGCTCTTTGATGATCTGAACGGGGCTGATCTTCAGCAGGTCGGCGAAATCCTTCACGACGATGCTGTCGGGAAGCTCGATGCTCCTCTCTTCGCGGGCCGCTACCGCGACGGCAACGGCAGCCCTATCATTGGACGCAGTAGGCGTGTAGGTCGGTCTTGCCCCGTTGCCGGCGGACTTCCCGCGGCCCTGTTGAGGCCTCCTATCCTTCGCGCCTCTCGATCTGTTAATCGGTCTTGGACTCATTGACTGCTCCCCCTTTCGCTCAACTGCCCGCGTCGCCTTCGGCTTCAGGAGCAGACTGAGTAGTAAACTCGCGACCGAAAGCCCGGCCGTACCTCAGTAGCTCGTCCCGATCCTCGGGACTGATTTCGGTCTTCAAGGCGCGACCCAGCGACGATTTCTGGAGCGCCTTCTCCCAACAGTCGGTTCTCTTGCACAGGTACGCGCCTCGGCCGGACTTCTTCCCCGTCAGGTCAACCTCGACCTGGCCTGAAACCGTCCGAACGACGCGCACCATCTGCCTCTTCGGCTGAACCTGTCCACAGCCGGCGCAGCTTCGTTGCGGTATGTGTTTCGGCCGCAAGTGAGTAACCATCGCTTACTGCGCCGACTCCTCCGCCGGCGCGGCAATCGGCTGAGCAACCAGCGGCTCACTTCCAGCTGCCTTTATGTCGATACGCCAGCCGGTCAACTTCGCCGCCAATCGGGCGTTCTGCCCCTCCTTGCCGATGGCCAGCGACAACTGCCGCTCCGGAACCATAACCGTGGCCGTCTTGTCGTCTTCGTTGATGTCCACGCTGATCACCTGGGCAGGACTCAAGGCATTCGCAACGAAGGTCGATGCATCCGGGCTCCACTGGACCACGTCGATCTTCTCGCCACCAAGCTCGTTGACGATGTTCTGGATGCGCACTCCCCGCATCCCAACACACGAGCCGACGGGATCAATCCCCTCCTGCCGTGCCGCCACGGCGACCTTCGATCGCGCTCCCGCCTCGCGGGCAATCGCCTTCAGCTCGACGGTCCCGTTGAAGATCTCCGGCACCTCCTGCTCGAACAGCCGGCGAAGCATCATCTTGTGGTTGCGTGACACGATGATCTGAGGACCCTTGTGGGTGTCGTGAACCTCCACAAGGTAGACCCTGAGCCGCTGGCCAGGGTAGTACCGCTCGGTCGGAACCTGGTCGCTGGGTGCCATAACACCCTCGGCCTTCCCAAGCTCGATGTACACCGTGCGGTTCTCGATGCGCTGAACAACCCCATGAAGCAGTTCACCCTCGCGCTCGTGGTACTCGTCGAACACCAGGCGCCGTTCCTCATCGCGAAGCCGCTGCAGTATCACCTGTTTCGCCGTTTGAGCGGCTATTCGACCGAAGTTGGGGGGAGTGCTCTCCACGGCGAGGTAGTCGCCCACCTGGATCCCCGGGTTCAGCTTCCTGGCTACATCCAGAGAGATCTTCTCAGCTCCGGCCTCGCTCTCCTTCTCTACCACCAGTTTATCGGCAAAGATGCGAACAGCACCGGTGGCCGGGTCGATCTTCGCTGTGACATTCTGGCCGGTGGGAGCGAAGTTCTTCTTGTAGGCAGAAACCAAAGCCGCTTCTATGGCGTGCATCACCGCCTCTCGGCTGACGCCCTTCTCGCTACAGAGCTGGCTTATCGCTGTCACAAAATCGCTCTTCATCCCAATCCCTCCTGATAGAAGCCCGCGCCCCGCTGCCCCTGTACTATGTCGCAAGGCCGCAACAAAAAAGTGGGGGCGTGCCCACCACTTCAACTCGGAACTGTTGCATATGAATTATATCAGGGACACCCCCCCGGCGCAACGCCGACTGGCACTATTACGGCCCATACGGCATAGAAGAAACAACAGTTGCATAAGCGAAATGGATAGGATCAACAGGATGCGCTCCCGCGCCACCTCCGGTCCAGCGTGCGCTGAATCTCCAATATTTCGTCCTCGCCCAGCTTGTCGAACCGTCGCTGCGCCCGTATATACTCCCGAACCGGAAGCCGCTGCGGTGGGCGGTAGCTCTCCTTTCTCTCTCCCCCCACGATCTCCACCAGAGGCCACAGCCCCGTCTCCACCGCCATTCGTGCCATCCGAACCGTCTGGTCCGGAGGATACCCCCAGCCCTGAGGCTGGGGCGTGAGCACATGGATGTAGCGAAAGCCCTTGATATCCTTCGCCCTCTTCACCTTCGAAATGAAGTCCGCGGGGTAGGCGATGCTCGCGCTGGCCACGTAGGGTATCCCGTGGCTCGCCATAATCGCGATCATGTCCT
>JAJYNT010000241.1 GCA_021786215.1 Chloroflexota bacterium
GGAGATCACCGATTCCGGCAAGGACGAAGGCCTCGATACGAAGCCGGCCGCTTTGCCGCGCCATCGCGAGAGCTTCCTCCAGGATCGGCAGTTCGGCCGAGTACTCGCCGGTGTAGTAGTGCACCAAGGCTATACAGTTCATCACCTCGGCGGTGGAGCCCGCGTTTCCCAATCGCTTGGAGGAAGTGAGCGCTCGCTGGTAGTACGAGGTCCCGCGAGCCAGGTCCCCGGTTCGAACCGAAAGGATTCCCATTGACTGGCAGATGGTGGAGATCCCCGCTTCGTCTCCCCATTTCTCGTAGATCTCCAGTGCCTTCTGCAACTCTGCCGATGCCTGTACAGGCTGCCCCTGGGAGGCGAGGCAGATGCCTATGTCCCGATGAGCCTCCGCCGCGACGCGAGAATCGGGATCGCTCTGCAAATCCAACGCTTCCCTGCACAGCGCCAGGGCTTCGCCGGTTCGACCTTTCAACCTGAGTACGATGCTCTTGACGGTGAGCACACCGCCGACTGCCTCGGGCTGCAGCAGCCTACGATATCTCTCCGACGCCCTATCGAGGTGAGGTACCGCGCGGTCGAGCTGTCCCGACCAGATGTAGGTCCTGGCGAGGAGGACGCCGAGCTTTGGCCTCGCGTCAAGCTCCGGGGCCGGTAGAGACTCCAACCAGTGGTTTAGGGTCCGCCAGCGACCAGAACCCACCATCTCATCCGCTATTCTCTCGGCTAAGGCTGCGGCCGCCGAATGATCGCCTGCTTGCTGATAGTGGCTGAACGCGTTGTCCCACTCACCTTGGGACTCGCTCATCTCGGCGGCCCGGCGATGCAGGTGAGCGTAGAGTCTAGGGTCCTCGTTCTTCAGCTTGGTACGGAGAAACTCGTGGAACAGGTTGTGGTAGCGATACCATTCGCCTGGGCCTTCCAGGGCTGTCACAAAGAGGTTGGCTCGGACCAGGTAACGGAGCATTTCCGCGGCTGTGCCGGCCGCGAACAGTTCGTCGCACCTCTCCGGTGACATCTGCGTTAGCACGGAAGAGCTTAGCAGAAACTGTTGCGCTTCCGGCTGTTGCTGGAGGTAGGCCTCGTTGGCCAGATAGTCGAAGAGCGGACTTCCTGCCCCCTTCGCCTTGATCAGGTTCTCCACCAGCCCCATCCAAAGGGTGTGGGTTGTGAGCAGGATGCCGGTGATCCAACCCTCGGACGCCTCCGCCAACTCCTCTGCCTGATTGGCCCGCATCACCAGCTTGAAGTTATCCCTCAGTAGTTGGGTCAGCTCGTCGGTGTTGAACCTCAGGTCGGCGGTTCCGAGACCGGCAACCTGTCGCTGGGCTGCCAACCTGGAGAATGTGAGCCGCGGTATGGTGCGGGTGGAGAGCAACAGATGACAATTGTCCGGCAGGTAGTAGATCAACAGATCCAGAGCCGAGTTGACGACCTCGCTGCCATCTGCCCAGTGGAAATCGTCCAGGATCCAGAGAAAATAGTCAGGGATGTCCGACTGGATCTCGTTGGCCAGGGATGCCACGATGGAGTTGACGTCGCGGCCGGCATCCTCGAGGGACCTCAGTAGGGCTTCGGTTTGGCTGCCGAACGTGGGATAAAGCTGGCGAATCGAAAGAATGAGGTACTCGAAGAAGCTTCTGGGGTCGGCATCCGACGCGTCCATGGAGTACCAGCAGACGGGGAGATCCACTTCATGGGCGAAGTCTATCAGGAGGGTTGTTTTGCCATAGCCTGCCGCGGCGGAGAGAACGATCAGCCGTTTGTCCACCTGCTGGTGAAGAAAATCCACCAATCTGGATCGACGAAGGATGTCTGGGCGCCGCTGAGGCAACCTGATCTTGGTGAGAAATGCAGGGTAACCCATAACCGGCAGAACCCCCCCGCCGCTCGGTTATACCGCGGCCGGCTGGCCGCTCAACCGCGTTTTCAGCCTTCCCCCTTTTCGTCAGGGCTATTAAGGCCGCTACACATGCCAAGTTGCATGAAATGAGCTGTTGAGAAGGCACAGAGGCGACTGGCAAGGAAGACTGCAAGAGTATAGCATTGTGACAACGCCTTGCAAACGCGGTTCCCCTTTGCTACTATCCCATCCACTGCGCTTCCAATCGTCCTTTCTGGGTTTTCCCAGCTAGAATCGAGGAAAGAGACATTCCGCTTGTAAGGTTTTTCCCGCAAGGTAAAGACGTAGAGGTCCAGTCTGGGACAAACCTGCTCGACGCCGCAAGGATCGCTGGCATCGAAATCGGGATCCCGTGCGGTGGTCAAGGCAGGTGTGGCCGCTGCAAAGTCCAGGTGGCGCTCGGACAGGTGAGCTCGCCTCCCACCGCTTTGATCAAGCAGTCGTTGGCCGCGGAGGGGTGGGTGGTCGCGTGCCAGAGCATTGTTCGCGAGGATGTCACCGTGATGGTGCCTCCTCAGCGGGGACGCGAGGTGCCCGTCGGCGAGTCGCGGGCTGATCGTGTGGCCCTTCCGGCGGGGTGGCAGGGACGCATCGACCCGTCGGTGGGTGCTGTGGCCTTGACCATTGAGCCGCCGAGTCTAGAGGACAACACAGATGACTACAGCCGCCTGCTGCGTGAGATGGCCCGACTCGGTTTGAATGGCCTTTCAGTCGACCTGAGGACCCTTCGAGGCCTTCCGGAGTTGCTGCGGGCCGCCAACTGGCAGGTCACAGTCTACTACGACAACGTCGAGTCCGCGGATTCGCGTCGGTTGATCTCTGTGGTTCCCGGGGATCGAACCGACCGTCTGTTTGGGGTCGCCGTGGACATCGGCACCACCACGGTAGTGGTGTATCTGGTGGATCTCCGCTCAGCGAGGCTGCTGCAGGTTGCTTCTGCTTACAACGGCCAGATCGCCCGAGGAGAGGATGTCATCTCCAGGATCGTCTACTCTCTCAAGGGCGAGAACCTGAAGGAGCTGCAGCAGTTGGTGGTTGACACCATCAATGGATTGCTGGCGGAGGTACTGCGAAAGGCAGCGGTGAAGCCTGAGGAGGTAGTTCAGGTCGTGGCTGCCGGGAACCCTACGATGAGCCATCTGTTCCTGGGGATCAGCCCTCGCTACCTTCGGGAACAGCCCTATATTCCGGCGGTGAACCAGTACCCCTCAGTGGTTGCCTCGGAGTTGGACATCGCGGTTAATCCCAATGCAAAGGTGCTTACCATACCCGGTGTCGCCAGCTACGTGGGTGGAGACATCACGGCTGGGGTGCTGAGCTCCGGCCAGTGGAAGACCGACAAGCTGACCATGTTCATCGACGTGGGGACCAACGGAGAGATAGTGCTTGGGAACTCCGAATGGCTCATCACCTGCGCCTGCTCCGCGGGACCGGCCTTCGAGGGCGCGGGTGTGCAGCACGGCATGAGAGCGACCGTCGGGGCGATCGAGAAGGTTGAGATCGATAGGGCTGACTTCGAGGCGCGCTTCCACGTGATCGGAGACGTGCCCGCGAGAGGCATATGCGGCTCGGCCATGATCGACCTGCTGGCAGAGATGTTCCTTTCCGGTGTGATCGACCGGGGTGGCCACATGAATTGGAAGCTGGGTACTCCACGGATACGGCAGGGTGACCACGGTGGCGAGTATGTGGTTGCCTGGGCTGGCGAGACCGCTGATGGGCAGGACATCGTGATCACCGAGGTGGACATAAACAATCTGCTGCGGACCAAAGCTGCCATCTATGCCGGCTTCTCCGTGTTGGTTAGCAGCATGGGACTCGGCTTCACCGACATCGAGCAGGTGCTGATCGGTGGAGGCTTCGGAAGGTACATCAACGTGGAGAAGGCGACACAGATAGGCCTGCTACCGGATCTACCTTGGGAGACCTTCCATTATCTGGGCAATACCTCGGCTCTGGGTGCCTATGCCTCCCTTGTTTCACGGGAGGCCAGGGAAGTCGCACAAGAGACTGCCCGGAAGATGACCTACCTGGAGTTGTCCGCGGACAATCGTTTCATGGAAGAGTACATATCGGGGCTCTTCCTTCCCCACACCGACCTGGCTGCTTTCCCCTCGGTGGAGAAGCTGCTGAGCCAGACAGGTTAGAGGGGCGCGGCTCTGCTTCGTAGTAACGACCTCGGTTGCTCGTGTCCGGACGATAGCAATGCGGCGAGGACTGAAGTCGTTACTACGGATGCACCCGCTCTCCTGCGCTGGCCTGGTCCAGGTCGACGATCCTCACACCCGCTACGTACGGCTTCGTTCGATAGCTGGTGGCTCTCTCCAGCTTCTGCACGGTGTCGGACACCCTCTCCGAGGCCTGAATGAGTTGCTCGAGGTAGGGTCGCAGATCGTCCTTGGCCGGGTCTCGCCTGGTCAGTAACTCCGCGGTACTTATGATGATGGTCAGGGGTTGGTTCAACTCGTGGGCGATGCCACCGGCAAGTTGAATGACGGTGTCGTCTCGCGCTGCCTGCTCGGCAAGTTGCTCGGTCCGCTTATGGAATCGAATGATGAGGAGGGTTCCCGCTAGCCCAAAGACCCAGGCTGAGCCCGCCACGATTGCATGGTAAGCCACATTGCTTAACCCGGGAACGATATTGTCGTGGACGAACACCCAGGCGGTGAAGGTGGAGAAACCGATGAGGGTCATTGCCCAAAGACGAACCGAAAACGACATCAAATCCTCCGGTCCGACACAACGACCGCTGAACTCCTCGCTGCGCTGCCGAGGAAGCGGCTGCGAGTCTGGATGGTCTTGGGGTCAATGTAAGCGTCGCTGCTCGACCGGGCCCCCAAAGGATGATAACAGCTAGCAGGCCGCTTAACAATGCGACCTTGACAAGAAAAGTAGCTAGCATATACTGAACAGGTCATAATCCCCAGCTTACCGGTTACCGCATTGGCTTTATGTGCCAGCAGGCTATTGAGCGTTGTCTGATGAGAGGGCGACTGCCCTGCCCTGGCTGTTGACCGTGCTGGATCCTGGGACCAAAGGAGGTGAGGAGCGAAGCTGCTTCCTCGGCTACCCGACGCGGGGCGGCGGACGAGGGGCAGCGGCAGAGGAACAAGTAAACAGCCGGTGCAGATTACCCCATAGCGTCAATGGAGACGATTATTGGGGACCTCCTTGGTCTCATGACCATCGTTTTCCGACGTTTTCCTCTTACCACCTGCGAAGAGCCGGACTATGCCTTTGCTCGTCAGAAGGACAGCTACTTGAAGGAGACGATTATGGGTGATCTAGGCAGGAAAATCTCTCCGCCCATAGTGTTGGGCAAAGGGAGTGGGCGGACCATAGATCCAGCGGCCTCGGAGATGCTGGAGATCGCCAGCCTGGACGGGGTCTCCACGGCCTTCAGCCGCGCTGAGCAGATGAAGCCGTGTCCGATTGGCCAGGATGGTGCCTGTTGCCGCGTGTGCTACATGGGACCATGCCGGCTCGTGGGGAAGGACCCCGATTCGATGACGGGGATTTGCGGGGCCACCCTTCCAACCATCGTTGCCCGGAACCTATCTAGGGCGGTGGCCGGAGGTAGTGCCGCGCACTCCGACCATGGTCGCGACCTGGCGATGGCTCTGTTGGCTGCCGCCAAGGGCGAGGCCCCCAGTTACGAAATCAAGGACGTTCGTAAGCTTGTTGCAACGGCAACATTGATGGGTGTGCCAGTTGACGGCCGGAGCAAGGAGGAGATCGCCGCCGACGTAGCAACTCGAGCGCTCGCCAACTTCGGGCAGCAGACCGGCGAGGTAATCTATGCCGCTCGGGCCCCGAAGAAACGCCAGGAGTTGTGGCGCCGGTTGGGAGTGATTCCGAGGGGCATCGACCGCGAGATCGTTCAGAGTATGCATGCCACCCACATGGGGGCTGATCAGGACGCCGATCACATCCTGATGCAGACGGTGCGTACCTCTCTGGGCGACGGCTGGGGCGGCAGCATGCTTGCCACCGACATCTCGGACATACTGTTTGGCACCCCGGAGCCGATCCGCAGCCGGGCCAACCTCGGCGTTCTAAAGGAAGATCAAGTGAACGTCGTGGTCCACGGCCATGAGCCCACCCTCTCAGAGATGATCGTGGTGGCCTCCATGAATCCCGAGTTGATCGAGTACGCCAAGTCCAAGGGGGCCCAGGGGATCAACCTGTCCGGCATCTGCTGCACGGCCAATGAGGTGCTGATGCGCCACGGTATCCCGCCGGCAGGGAACTTCCTGGATCAGGAACTCGCGATCCTGACCGGAGTCGTCGACGCCATGGTGGTGGACATCCAGTGTGTAATGCAGGCGCTGGTACCGCTCTCCCAGCAGTTCCATACCAAGCTGATTACTACCTCCCCCAAGGCTAGGATCGAGGGCGCGACTCACATTCAGTTCAACGAGCACGACGCGCTGGCGATCGCCAAGCTGATCATCAGAACTGCCATTGATAACTACCCTAACCGCTTCAAGAAGGCTCACATTCCCGAGCACACTTCCGACCTGGTGGCCGGTTTCTCCCATGAGTACGTGGAGTACATGCTGGGCGGCCGCTACAGGGCCTCTTTCCGACCGTTGAACGATGCCATCATCGATGGCCGGATCCAGGGAGCGGTAGCCATCGTTGGCTGCAACAATCCCAGGGTGGTCCACGACCAGGCTCATTACAACCTGGTGAGAGAGTTCATCGCCAACGATTACCTGGTGGTGCAGACCGGATGCGGGTCGCTGGCCAGCGCAAAGTACGGGCTGCTCACCGGCGAGGCGATG
>JAJYNT010000048.1 GCA_021786215.1 Chloroflexota bacterium
GTGGCGCGGGTGCGGGAGATGGAGGAGTTGCCGCTCAAACGACCCGACCTCTTCGCTCGCCTCGGGGTGGAAGCCCCCAAAGGCGTGCTGATCTACGGTCCCCCCGGCTGCGGGAAGACCCTCATCGCCCGCGCCGTGGCCACGGAGACCCAGGCCCACTTCATCCACGTCAACGGTCCGGAGATCATCCACAAGTACTATGGAGAGAGCGAGGCCCGGCTGAGGGAGATCTTCGAGGAGGCCAGCCGCCGCGCGCCCAGCATCGTCTTCCTCGACGAGATCGACGCCATTGCACCGCGTAGATCTGCCGTGGTCGGCGACGTGGAGAAACGGGTGGTAGCCCAATTGCTGGCCCTGATGGACGGACTGGTCTCCCGCGGCGAGGTGGTGGTGATCGGCGCCACCAACGTCCCGGAGATGCTGGACCCAGCCCTCCGGCGGCCAGGTCGGTTCGACCGAGAGCTGGAGATCGGGGTTCCCGGACAGAAAGCGCGGATGCACATTCTGAGAATCCACTCGCGGGGGATGCCGCTGGCCCCGGATGTGGATCTGGAGCAGTTGGCCAGGATCACCCATGGATTCGTGGGTGCCGACCTGGAGATCCTGTGCAAGGAGGCGGGAATGAACGCCCTCCGGCGCATCCTCCCTTCTCTGCCCGACGATCGGGATCTCTCCAGGAACGGCAACCCGAGAGAGGCCCAGGTAACCCTTGCGGATTTCAAGGAGGCGCTCAAGGAGGTGGAGCCCACAGCCCGTCGAGCGCTCTTCGCCGAGAAGCCCTCGGCCACATGGCAGCAGGTGGGGGGACTCGACCGCATCAAGGAGATCCTCAGTTCGGCGGTCCAGTCGCCACTTCAGCACCCGGCCCTCAGCAGGCATCTCCAAGCGCCGCAGCCGCGGGGCATCCTGTTGGCCGGCCCTCCGGGCACGGGCAAGACCCTCATGGCCAACGCTCTCGCCGGAGAGACCGACGTGCCCTTCATCACGGTGGACAGAACCCTGCTCTTATCCAAGTGGGTAGGGGAGTCGGAGAAGGCGCTTCGAGAGGTATTCCGCAAGGCAAAGCAAAACGCACCCTGTCTGCTCTTCTTCGACGACCTGGATGCCCTGGCGCCGGTCCGAGGCGCCGCGGGGGTGGATCAGTCTTCCGAACGGCTGGTGAGCCAACTGCTGAACGAGCTGGATGCCCTGGAGAGCGATCTCGGAGTGGTGGTGCTGGCGGCAACCAACCGGCCGGATCTGGTGGACCCGGCGTTGCTCCGACCGGGAAGATTCGACCTTCGGTTAGAGCTTCCGCTTCCCGACCAGGAGGCTCGGCTGGATATCCTCCGGGTCCATACTCGAAACCGCCCCCTGGGATCGGAGGTGGATCTCCTCTACCTGGCTCAGCTGACCGAGGGGCTGGCAGGATCCCACCTGGAGTCGGTCTGCCGGAGGGCCGCTTCGCTCGCCATGGCCGAGTTCCTGGACCGGCACGGTCAGGAGGCCGACATGCTGTACCAGCAGTGCACCATCGACCTCAGCCACTTTCAACAGGCGCTGGAGGAGGGTACGGCTCGATAGCCTAAGCAGCTTTCCCTGGACAGGATTCACCTCGTCCGTCGGGAAAAGTAGTCCTCGATTAGGGAAAGCTGCTTGGCGCTCCGCCACAGTGATCCTGAAATGTAGGGCGGCGCCCTGTGCGCCGCCGCTCCCCTCGCCGCCTGATCACCGGGCGGCGGGGCAGAGCCGTGGCGCTGTGCTCGCTCGCGCCACGTGCCCTACATATCGGAACCAGTGTGTCCGAGTATTAGCTCTTCGCGTCCAGCGAGGTCAGATAGGCCCCCAGCCGCTTCATCCCCTCTCCGATCCGCTCCAGCGAGGTGGCGTAGGAGAAACGGAGATAACCCTCGGCGTTGCTGCCGAAGTCTATGCCAGGCGCAACCGCTACCTTCGCGTTGCGCAACAGCTCGAAGGCGAAGGAGAGCGAGTCCGAGGTGTACTTCCTGGCATTGACCAACACGTAGAAAGCACCCGTCGGCGGATGGGGAATCTGGAAGCCGAGCCCTCTCAACCCGTCCAGCAGATAGCGCCGCCGCTCCGCATAGGTCGTCTTCATCTGCTCCACGTCTGTCGCCGCCTGCGTGAGCGCCGCCACGCCGGCCCACTGCACAAAAGCGTTCGCTGAGATGAAGAAGTTCTGCTGGATCTTCTGCATGGCCCGAATGATCTCCCGCGGCGCGATGATGTACCCCAGCCGCCAGCCGGTCATCGCGTACAGCTTCGAGAAGCCGTTCAGCACGCACGCGCGATCCGTGAACTCTAGAATAGAGTGCTCTTTCCCCTCGTAGACCAGGCCGTGGTAGATCTCGTCCGACACGACCATTGGCCCCAGTCGGGCGATTCGATCCATTCGCTCCCCATCCAGCACCACCCCTGTCGGATTCGAAGGGGAGTTGATCATGATCGCCCTGGTGCGAGAATTGATCCTCTCCCCAATCGCCTCTGCTCGAAGCTGGTAGCCCTCAGACTCCAGGGCGTCCACATAGACGGGAACCCCATCCGCAAAGGTGACGTAGTTCGGATAGCAGGCGTAGTAGGGATTGGACAGGATGACTTCGTCGCCGGCCTCAAGCAGCACGGAATAGAGCATGAAGAGGGCAGGTGAGGTGCCGGCCGTGACCATCACCTGGTCGGGGCTGACCTGGACACCGTAGCGACGGTAGTAGTCCTCGCAGATGGCTTCCCGCAACTGCAGGATCCCCAGGCTGTGGGTGTAGTGGGTCTTGCCCTCCCGCATCGCCTTTTCGGCGGCCTCTCGGATGCAAGCTGGGGTGTCGAAGTCGGGCTCACCCACCTCCATGTGGACGATGTCGACGCCTTCCTTCTGAAGTCGCTCGGCTTCCTCCAGTACCTCCATGGCAAGGAAGGGGGAGACATCGGATCGCCTCTGGTTAGTAATCGTCATGGGAACGTGAGCCCTCCTCGATGTGGCTGATCCCTTCTCCACTCCTGCCAACCATCCTGCTAGACGTACGTGCGTCATGAGCGGAACGGACGGGAAGAGGAACCAATTATAACACCACCATCGCGGGCGCGCAGTTCTCAACCGGCACGCGGGCACGAGGATGCATCGAAACAGCCCTCACCCTGACCCTCTCCCAAAGGGAGAGGGAGAAGGCTACTTCGTTCGCTCGATTACCTCGCGATACAGATCGATATGGCGTATCGCAGTCCGCTCCACCGAAACCTCCTCGGCGTAGCGACGGGCACGGTCGCTCAACTCGCTGCGAAGGGCGTCGTCCCGAAGCAGCTTCACCACCGCCTCGCGGAAGCCAGCAGCGTCCTCGGGATCCACCAATATCCCCGCACCGCTGGATTCCACGTAGCTGCGCAGCCCCCCGACGGCGCTTGCCACCACCGGAGTGCCAACAGCGCTCGCCACCATGGAGGGCCCGGAAGCCGCCGCCGACTGGTAGGGCAACACCAGCAGATCGAAGCTGGCTACCAACTCCATGAAACCATCGCTGTCCAGAAGCAGGGGCATGTACCGGATGCTGTCCTTCCTCGGGCTGGCCTCTATGGCCTCCTGCAACTGCCGTCCATACTTCTCTCCCTCCACACTGCCGGGCCTGGGGGCACAGGCAGCGACCAGCAGGGCATTGGGCGCGACCTGCTCCGCGATCTGAGCCCATTGCCGAACGAACCAGTCATACCTCTTGTACCACTCTGGATACCCCACCATTCCGACTACCAACCGGTGCGTATAGCCGAATCGCGCCTTGGCATTCGGGAAGTAAGCCACCTTTGGGACCATGTGAGGGATCACCCTGACCTCGCCTGAGGGCCGAGCGGCGTAGGGAGTGTGAACGATGGTAGCACCCGACAGACGCCCCACGGCGTCGATGAAGGCCAACCGATCGGCCACACCCTCGTTGTCCGAGTGCATGGTCATCACCACCGGCTGCCCGGACACCTTCCACCCGAACAGGGCAGTTGCAATCTCGAAGGCATCGGCGGCGCCGGAGCCTCGCGGGACCCCATAACGTCGTCGAGCGTAGAGCCCGTACTCGAACTGGATGTGCACGACGTCGGGCTGCAACTGAACGATCTTCTGCTCCAGGGCGGAGTACCACTCCGGCTGCTCCAGGTCGATCACCGGATGCACCATCGGCGCTGGCGCTGCATCGATGTGGCAAACCACCTGTACGTCATGCCCCTGGTGGCTCATCTCTTCCACTAGGGGACGACTGTAGCTGTAGATGCCGCAGTGCCTGTCCCAACTGGTTACCATCGCTATTCTCACGGGATCCCCTCCGGGACCACACAGCAGACACGCCTCTCAGTGATGAGAGGCGTGTCTGCTGTGTGGTCAACAGCGCATAATCCTGCTAACGAATACTATACCGCGCGCGCAAGCCCTCCGCAAGGGCAGTTTACCGCGCGGGTGTGGCGCAGGGTTCCGGGAAACAGGTAACCAAGCCGGTGTAGGGGCGAAGCATTCGCCGAGCGGCATCGGGGCGCACGGGCGAGTCGAACAGCGAATGCTTCGCCCCTACCGCTCCCACCGCCCCTCTCTGGGGACGGCTTCCCAATCCCGGAAATGTGCGCCGCACCCCTACTGCGCCCACAGGATCAGCCCCGGCTCGTAGGGATTGCTCAGGTCCGCATGCCGCGGCAGGATCCGCAGTGCGTAGCCCCGAACGCCGGTGCTAGAACAGGGGATTGCCCCACTGAAGCCGTAGGTGCCATCGCCGTTCCGATCCACGCAGATCATCGGGATCGGACTCCCGCCCCGGATCTCCAGATTGGCATCCACCTGTCCGTGGTACAACTCCACCGCCACATCCTCTGGACGGATCTCCCCGAGGCGGACGTCGGCTCGCACCTCCACCAGGGAACCCACCGACACCTCGCTCGGCACCTCGGCCTCCACCCGCAGGATCTTTACCCCAAGCCACGTGCTCCGCATGTTCGCCTTCCAACCGGCCAGGGCCTTGGCCCTCGCCATCGATTCGGCGCTGAGGGCGCGCCCCCGCTCCAGGGCCGGGAGATACATCTGGTCAAGGTATTCGGTCACCATCCGGTGTGTGTTGAAGGCCGGACAGAGCGTCTTGAGGCTCTTCTTCATTCTGGCTATCCATCCGCGGGGCAGACCGTCGGTGCCACGAGTGTAAAAGAGCGGAGCGATCTCCTTCTCCAGCAGATTGTAGATGGCGTTGGCCTCCACCTCGTCCTGGTATTCCTGGTCCTGATACTGCTCTCCCCGCCCGATGGACCAGCCAAGGCTGGGATCGTAGGCCTCGCACCACCAACCATCCTGAACACTCAGGTTCAGGCCGCCATTGAAGGCCACCTTCATTCCGCTCGTGCCGCTGGCTTCGAGGGGACGCCTCGGTGTGGTGAGCCAGAGGTCCGCTCCCCGCACCAGATAACGAGCGACCACCATGTCGTAGTCCTCCAGGAAGACTATCTGTCGCCGAAACTCTTCCTGGCGCGCGAAGTGGATGATCTGCCGAATCAACTCCTTGCCCGGGTTGTCGTTGGGGTGGGCCTTGCCCGAGATAATGATCTGAACCGGGCGATCCCGATCGTTCAGGATCCTTGCCAGACGATCTGGATGCCGGAACAGCAGGTTGGCCCGCTTGTAGGTGGCAAAACGACGGCTGAAGCCGATGGTCAACGCCTCGGGATTCAGCGCCTCTCTTGCGCCCTCGATCTCGGCAGTCGAGGCGCCGCGCCTCTCCAGTTGCCACACCAACTGCTGCCTGGCGAAGCTGACGAGCCTCTCTCGACGCCGCTCGTGCGCCCTCCACAACTCCTCGCTGGGAATTCGGTCAACCCCGTCCCAAACGGTGGGGTCGGTAGGCTCCTCTCTCCACCTTGGACCCAGATACCTGTCGAACAGCGCCCCCACGTCCCTTCCTGAGACCCAGGTGGCCTGGTGCACGCCGTTAGTGATGGAAGAGATCGGGATCTCGTCCTCGGGAACCCCGGGCCAGACCCCCTGCCACATGCGTCGGGATACCTCCCCGTGCAGTTTGCTGACGCCGTTTGACCTGGCCGCCAACCTCAAGGCTGCCACAGCCACGGAGAACGGTTCCTGGTCGTTGCTAGCATCCTGTCTCCCTAGGGCCAGAAACTCCCGCTGGCTCAGCCCCAGCGATCGATAGTAGTTGCCGAAGTAGCGCTCCATCACATCGGGACCGAAGACGTCGATGCCGGCCGGCACGGGGGTATGGGTGGTGAAGACGATCCCTGAGGCTGCCGCCTCTCTGGCTTCAGAGAAGCTAAGCCCCTGGCCCATCAAGCCCCGAATCCGCTCAAGGGCCAGGAAGGCCGAGTGCCCCTCGTTCATGTGGCAGACTGTGGGATTGACCCCCACGGCCGCCAGAGCCCTTATCCCACCTATGCCCAGCAGGATCTCCTGCCGGATACGCATATCCATGTCGCCACCATAGAGGCGGTCCGTCACGTAGCGATCCTCCGGCCGGTTGCCGGAGATATTGGCATCCAGGAGGTACAGCGGCACTCTCCCCACCTGAGCCCGCCAAAGCTGGGCTCGCAGCGCCCTTCCGGGCAACTCCACCTGGATGATAATGGGGCTACCGTCGGGCTTTCGCTCGACCGACAGAGGCATGGTGAAGAAGTCGTTGTCGGGGTATAGC
>JAJYNT010000450.1 GCA_021786215.1 Chloroflexota bacterium
CACCACGAGCACAGCCTCTTCCGTTTGCGGTTGGAGACCGCCCCACTGCTGAAAGTCCCCACCCAGTGGGTTCTGGCCGACGTGCGGGACCGTCGGAAGTTGGAGAGGCTCTTTCGGGAGAATCGCCCCGACGTGCTGTTCCATCTCGCGGCCTACAAGCATGTGCCGCTGGGGGAAGACAACCCGGACCAAACTATCGAGGTGAACCTCGCAGGGACCCGCACCGTGATTGAGACCGGAGCCGAGTTCGGGGTAAGCCGGTTGATCTACCCGTCCAGCGACAAGGCGGTGAACCCGCCCAGCGTCTACGGGAGCACGAAGAGGATCGCGGAGAGGTTGGTACAGGCCGCCGACAGGACGCTCGGCGCGGGGCTCTCAATCGTGCGGTTCGTCAACATCGTGGGGACGGGGGGGAGCGTAATCGAGACTTTTTCGGCCCAGATCGCCGCGGGAAAAGCCCTCACTCTGACAGACCCCGGCATGACTCGCTACTGGATCACCATGCCCGAGGCAACCAGGTTGCTGGCTCAAGCGGCCTGCGCCCCTCAAAGTGGTGAGATCTTCATGCCCGATACCGGTCCCGCGATCAACCTCGCGGAAATGGCCCGGCACCTACACCGTCTGCTGGCACCAGATGGCTCGGAGTACGCCGTCAACTACATTGGCGTCAGGCCGGGCGAGAGGATGCACGAGATCCTGCTCAGCAGCTACGAGAGATCGGAGCCCACCCCATACCCGGGCATCCTGCGGGTGGCATCCTCTCGAAGAGAACTGCCCTCCTTCGCGGAGGTCTCGGGGTTGATCGACGACCTGCTGGAGCTCGCATACGGCGGACGGCTGGCCGCCCTGCGTGACAGGGCGCTGGAACTGGCACAGGCGCTACAGTAGATCAGGCTAACAGGCAACAGAGGTTCTTTGTGCTTATGTCAAGAGACCTGTCGTCCCTGGCCGCCGTCTTCGTGGCGGCCTGGGTGGTGGCCTATCTCCTCACCTTCGTGGCCATGGCGTTCGGCCATTGGACGGGGATCGAGGATCGACCTCGGCCGGGTGAGGTGCAATCGCGAATCCTGCCACGGACCGGTGGCTACGCCATTTTCGTGGGCTTCATAGCCGCCGCCCTGCTTGGGGCTCATCTGATCCCGCGTTCCGAGCAGGAGAGTTGGAGGCTTCTTGGGGTGTTGCTCGGGGCGTTCGCCATTTTGCCCCTGGCCTTCACGGACGACAAGAAGAGGCTGAATCCCCTGCCCCAACTGCTCGGGCAGATACTTATAGCCGCCATCCCGATGGTCTTCGGAGTGGAGGTGGACAGCATCGCGACCCCCTTCTGGGGAATGATCCACCTCCCGGTATGGCTCGTGATCCCCTTCACACTGCTCTGGATCGTAGGGATGATCAACACCATCAACCTGGTGGATGTGATGGACGGCCTGGCCGCGGGTGTGGTCACCATCGCGGCGCTGGTGCTGTTCGCCCGAGAGGTCTTCGACTTCGGCCAGTACAACATAGCCATCCTTCCTATCGCTCTGGCCGGCGGCTGCCTCGGTTTTCTGCCCCACAACTTCCACCCATCCCGCATCATCATGGGCAGCTCGGGCGCACTGCTTCTGGGCTACGCCCTTGCCACCATGTCGATCATGGGTGGCGCCAAGGTGGCCACAGCGCTTCTGGTGCTGGGGGTCCCGGTGGCCGATGTGGCCTGGGTGATAACCAGGAGATTGGCCGCGGGTCGATCCCCGATGAAAGGCGGAGACCAGGCTCACCTACCTCAGCGGCTCCATATGGCGGGCCTCTCGCAGCGGCAGATCGTTCTGATCTTCTACCTGCTCTGCGCGATATTCGGTGTCGCCGCGGCGCGCTTCACACCGATCGAGAAGCTGTTCGCCTTCGTCGCCGTCGGAGTGGTGATGGCAACGATCCTGTTTATCCTGGCCCGCACGGGCAGGAAGACGGCATAGTAACGACTTCAGTCGTTCGTTCCTTCCTCGGGAAACAGATACCGACGACTGAAGTCGCCACTGCAACGTTCGGCTCACCCGGCGGAATCTGCCCTTCGTCCATCCCGGCGCATCGGGGCTAGGGCCCTGAGTCTCCGCACCGACTCCCAGGGCACCCAGCTGTCGCCCGGATGGTTGGGACCGTGACCGATGCCCTCGGGTCGGTGAAAATCGGTCCCGCCGGTCGGAACCAGACCGTGTTCATCGGCAAGGGCCAGCAGTCCTTCCACCGCCTCCGGGCTGTAGTCGCCGTAGTAACACTCCAGTCCCGCCAGGCCGGCGGCAATCAGCTCCGGCAGCAGGGTACTCAGGGTCACCAGCTCGCCCGGGTGCGCCAGCACCGGCAGGCCCTCCACCTTGCGGATCAGGCCCACGGCCTCCACCGGCGTCAGCTTGTATCGCTCCACGTAGGCCGGGGCATTCCGGCCGATGTAGTCGGTGAAGGCCTCCACCATGGTGGACACATACCCCGTTTCAACCATCACCTGGGCTATGTGAGGTCTGCCTACAGAGCCCTGCCCAGCCACCTCCAGCACCCGCTCCCATGGAATGTTCACCCCCAGGTCTGCCAGCTTTGCCACCATCTTCTCGGCCCGGTCGCGACGACCCTCTCGAAGCTGGCGAAGAACAGTCTGAAACTCGGAATCCCGGTACTTCAGGAAATAGCCCAGGATGTGAACCTCCGCCCGGGGTATGTCGGTGCTCATCTCGATCCCTGGAATGACCTGCACGCCGAGCGCCTCTCCCTCGGCAATAGCTTCATCTATGCCGTCCGTCGAGTCATGGTCGGTCACGGCGATGCATTCTACTCCCCGGACTTTGGCCTCCCTGACCAACTCCGCCGGCGTGAGAGCGCCGTCGGAGGCGGTGGTATGCAGGTGAAGATCAACCCTGGAATGCCGCTCTACCACTGAATGACTCCCTCCATCTCACCATCCTGTGCAACCTGCATGCCCTCGTAAACACAGAAAAGGCCGGATGCATCCAACACCCGGCCTTTTTTCGCCAGACTCACTATTTTGCGTAGTCAACCGCCCTGGTTTCCCGAACCACGGTCACTTTGACCTGGCCGGGGTACTGCAACGTATCCTCGATCCTCCTCACGATGTCGCGAGCTAACCTCACGGCACCCAAATCGTCGATCTCCTCGGGCTTGACGATGATGCGAACTTCTCGCCCGGCTTGGATAGCGAAAGACTTCTCCACACCCTCAAAGGAGTTGGCCACATTCTCCAAGGCTTCTAGCCGCTTGATGTAGTGTTCAAGGGTTTCCCGCCTGGCTCCAGGCCTGGCGCCCGAGATGGCGTCGGAGGCTTGGACGATCATAGCCTCCAGGGTCTGGGGCTCGGTCTCGTCGGCATGGTGCGCCGCGATTGCGTGAACTACCTTGGGGGATTCCCCGTACCGCTTGGCCAACTCCGCGCCGATCAGCGCGTGCGGACCCTCAAACTCATGATCCACCGCTTTGCCCAGATCGTGGAGCAGACCGGCCCTCTTGGCCATGTTCACATCGGCACCAATCTCGGAGGCGAGCAACGCCGCCAGATGGGACACCTCCACCGAGTGCAGCCGGATGTTCTGGCCGTAGCTGGTCCGGTAATTCATCCGACCCAGCAACTTGATCACCTCCGGATGCAATCCATGAACGCCAGCCTCCAGCGCTGCCTCTTCGCCCCACTCACGAATCGCCGTCTCGACCTCCAGCCTGGTCTTGTGGACAACCTCCTCGATCCTCGCCGGATGGATCCGTCCATCCGTGACCAGCTTTGTGAGGGATAAACGGGCGATCTCGCGCCGGACCGGATCGAAACCGGACAGGGTAACAGCGTCCGGCGTGTCGTCGATGATCAGATCAACCCCAGTTGCACTCTCCAGAGCCCGAATGTTTCGACCCTCGCGCCCGATGATTCGACCTTTCATCTCGTCATTGGGCAGAGGAACGACCGACACCGTGGTCTCGGCCACTAGGTCGGTTGCGCAGCGCTGAACGGCCGTTGTGATAATCTGCCTGGCCCTTCGATCGGCTTCCTCTTTCGCTTGGGCTTCCACCTCGCGCACCCGTCGAGCGGCGTCTATCTTGACCTCTTCCTCGACGGCCTTGAGGATCTCGATCCTGGCAACCTCCCGAGTCAAACCGGAAATCCGCTCCAGCTCTCGGAACTGCAGGACCCTCACCTCATCAATCTCTAACCGCAGCGCCTCCAACTCCTTCTCTCGATTGGAAAGGGTCTTTTCCCGCCTCTCGACGCTCTCAAGGCGGCGATCCAGATTCTCGTCCTTCTGCTGGATTCGCCTCTCCTGCCGTTGCAGCTCACTCCGCCGCTCGCGGTGCTCAAGCTCTGCGGACTGTCGGATCTTGAGAGCCTCGTCTTTGGCATCCAGAAGCATCTCATTCTTCTTGGCGTTGGCCTCGGCCAGAAGCTTCTCGGCGCTGGTCTGCGCCAGCTTCAGGTCTGCGCCCACCAAGTACTGCCGGACGAAGTAGCCCGCCAGCGCGCCAACCATCAGCGTCACAAGGCTACCAAGCAGTATTCCAATGGTGCTGTCCAAAAAGCGCTAAACCTCACTTTCCTGAATTAACACGAGGATTGTTGCGCCAGGTGACAGGTGACCACAATATGATAATAACCACTTTCTTAACCAGTGTCAAGGCAACAATCACCCGGTTGTGCATGCTGGAAGCAGGCGAAGCCCCTGGCCGATCCTCCTAAAGTCGGGTTGGCATAGAGACTCTCCTAACCCCCCACCAGGCCCTTCTCCACGGCCCCATCTCCCGATCTCGTCGCCACTCGCGAAGCCAGATCGGCCAGGGTTGTGCACTTGAGTCGCTCCACTAGCAGCGATCTAGTTTCGCACCATATCTCGTGAACCGGGCAGCTGCCTGATCTCGAGCACTCCTCCGGCCACAAGACGCAGTTGCTCACCGCAATAGGCCCGTCGACCGCCTCCACTACCTGGAGAAGGGTGATCTCGGATGCCGGCCTCGCCAGTGCGATACCACCCCCCGAGCCGCGGTGGGATCGCAGCAACCCTCCACGGATCAGGGCGAGCACTATCTTGGCCAGGAAGGCGGCTGGGATACCTTGGCTGGCAGCCACAGCGTGAGTGAGAACCATGGGGCCGGCTTCAGCCTTCGCCACCTCAATCATGGTGCGAACCGCGTAGTCCGCCCGCCTGGTGATCTGCAAGGGCAACCTCCCAGAGCAATTGGATCTATTATATCCTATCGCGGGCGGCACCCCTCACGGCTTCCGGAAGTAGTTGATCCCCATCGCCTCCCGGACCTGCGTCAAGGTCGCCTTCGCGATCGCCCGTCCCTTCCTGCTTCCCTCCTCGATGATCTCCTCCAGCAGATCCGGGCGCTGCTCATAGTAGGCCCTTCGCTCCCGAATCGGTTCAAGAAACTCGTTCAGAGCCCGAGCTAGCTTCCTCTTCACCTCGACGTCGCCCACCTTCCCGGCTCGGTAGCGCTTCTTCAGATCGGCAATCTCGTCCTTATTGGGGTTGAAGATGTCGTGATAGATGAAGACGGGGTTCCCCGCCACATGGCCCGGATCGGTGGCATGTATGCGAGTGGGGTCGGTGTACATGCCCATCACCTTCTTCTCCACCGTCTTCGCATCATCGGCCAGATAGATGGCGTTCCCGAGACTCTTGCTCATCTTCGCCTTGCCATCGACCCCCACCAGGGTCGGCACCTCCCCAATGAGAGCCTGAGGCTCCGGAAACACCGGCCCGTACAGCTCGTTGAAGCGTCGAGCCACCTCACGTGTCACCTCGATGTGGGAAGCCTGGTCCTTGCCAACCGGGACGAGGTCTCCCTTGACCACCAGAATGTCCGCTGCCTGGAGCACCGGGTACCCCAGCAACCCGTACGATGCCGTCTCCAGCTTCAGGTCCCGCACGACCTCCTTCAGGGTAGGCACCCTCTGGAGGCGGGGCACCGAAACAAGCATGGAGAAGAGAAGGTGGAGCTCCGGGGTCTGAGGTATCAGCGATTGGAGAAGAATCGTGCTCTTCTCCAGATCGATGCCCACGCTGAGGTTGTCCAGCAGCACGTCTCGAATATTCTGCTCCACCTCTTGCAGCCCCATCTGGCGGGTCGTCAGCACGTGATAGTCGGCAATGAGAAAGAAACACTCGTACTCGTCCTGGAGCCGCACCCGATTTCTCAATGTTCCTACGTAGTGTCCCAGGTGCAGCTTTCCGGTAGGTCGTTCGCCTGTCAGTATTCGTCCTCTACGTGTCTGTTGCACGAGCATCCCCCGCAATTTCGTCTGTGGGGGAGATTGTACACTGAGTCCAACACTCCTAACAGTCGATTGTGTAGGGCGGGGCACTCTGCCTCGCCGCCAGCGCCGGATACACGGCCAGCGGCGGGGCACAAGACCCCGCCCTACACCATCGGGTTCGCCGAACGATCCACTTGCCAGAGAGCGATGACCCCGACGCGACTCCATCGCCGTTTCCCTCGGGTGCGGCGCACATTTCCGGGCAAAGCCTGGCGAAGGTTCGTAGGAGCTGGCTCCTGCCAGCGATACCATAGGCGAGAGGCTACCGAACCTCCGTCACCAGCTCTGTCGCCAGCGGGAGCTGGCTCCTACAC
>JAJYNT010000483.1 GCA_021786215.1 Chloroflexota bacterium
CGGATGATTCTGGACGGGAAGTTTGTGCTGGGGGAACGTCTACCTTCGCACAAGGAATTGGCCGACTCATTTGGGGTGAGCATCGCCACGATCAGGGAGGCGATAGCATCCCTGGTGAGGGGAGGCGTGGTGGAGGCCCGGGCCGGTTCAGGTACATACGTACGGGTTCAGGGGGCTGAACCCGAGGTGATGGCGTTCTGGTTTGGGTTGCCAACGACGGACGAAGAACTCTTGGAGCTGGTAGAAGCCCGGTGCGTTATCGACGCCGGACTTGCCCGTCTGGCGGCGGAGCGAAGGACCAGCGCCGATCTGGAGAGACTCCGGGGCTTGCTTGAGCGGCTGGAGCGGGCTGTGGGGGATCTGGACGCCTTTGTCGAGGCCGAAGTGGCATTTCACATAGCTATCGCCGACACGGCGCGGAACAGGCCGATGTCGAGGTCTATGCAGGCGATGCTGGCGCTGCTTCGGAGCAGTATCCGGTTCAACTTGCAGCAGGGAGACAACCGCATGCGGTGGACGGCGGAGATGAAGAAGAAGCTGGTGGATGCCATAGAGGCCCAGCGGCCGGAAGAAGCGGCCGCGGCAGTTGACCTCCTGTTGGCCAATGCCCTGGGCAAGCTAGGCCACATGCAGGTAGCGGTGTCACACTGACTGACAGCCGGCGCAGGGTGTGGCGCGGAGGATTTAATGTGAACTCGCATGCAGTGGCTTTGCCCAATGTCGAGCGATGCCGAGCGTTCTGGTCGCGCGAGGAGGTGGATCGGCCGCTGTTGGCGACCTGGGTTGGCAGCTTCGAAGTGACCCGTCTGTATCCCCGTGGGTTGGCTCATCTACCCGAGGGGGAGCTAACGCCGGGCGATATCAACTTTGAGTCCTTCCGGCAGGATTATGAAGTCCTGTTCGAGAAACACCTTCAAGCGAGTGTCGACGTACCGTGGAGCGCATTCCCGTTGATGGTGCTGCCATGGGTGGAGGCGATTGCAGGGTGCCGCATCGTGCACCGCGAGGGCAACATCTGGGCCGAGCCCTGGCTCGACAGCTATGATCGGTTCGAGGGCAGCCGCGGCCTGGAGCCCCGAATGGACTGGCTGGCCAAGCTCGTCGAGTTCACCGATTGGCTGGTGGCGCTGTCCGATGGCCGCTTCCCCGTCGCCGTGAGCCTGATGCGCGGCCCGGCCGACGTTCTGGCCGCTGTGCGTGGCGCACAGAACTCCGTCCTGGATCTCATGGACAACCCGCGGGCCGTGGTGCCCGTTCTGGAGCGTGTAACCGACATTTGGGTCCAGGTTGCCGACGCCCAGTTGTCGCACATCCCGCCTTTCGCCGGTGGATACGGGTGGAGCGTTCAGAACCTATGGGCAGAGGAACCCGGCGGCTGGTTCCAGGACGACGCGATTGCCTACTGGTCACCCTCTCTATATCGGACGTGCGCGGTTCCCCACGAGTCGAGGCTGTCGAGGTGTATGGCTAGGACGGGCTGCCATTTGCACTCGACGGCAATCTTCACTGCGGATGAACTGCTCAAGATGCCGGATCTTGGCGTGATAGAGATGAACCTGGATGTGGTCGGAAAGAGCATCCCTGAGATGATCCCAACCTTCCAGCGGATCCTTGAGACAAGCCGCTTGTACGTATGGGGCAACTTCACCGTGGACGACCTGGTAGCCATGAAGGAGAACCTGCCTGCAAAGGGGCTGGCCTTACAACTCATGGGCGAGACACCGGAGGCGGTTCGGGCGATGATCGACCATGTGGACAGAATCTGGCAGGGGTAACGAAAAGGAGGATGCAAGGGATGGACTCGCTCCGAGAGAACGCAGGTACACCGGACAAGGCGAGGATTACCAGGCGAAGGTTCATGGGTGCACTCTTGGGCACGGCTGCCGTTCCGCTGCTCGCTGCCTGCGGCGGACAGCAGGCTCCGGCACCCACGACAGCACCAGCCGCTGCGGCCCCGAAGGCGGCAGCCACGGCTGTGCCCGCGGCGCAGCCTGCAGCCGGCTCGAGCGGCAACAAGACCGTAATGAAGATCGCCAGCGTTCTGACCGAGCAGGACAATATCCACTTGGCGCTGGCGAGGTTCAAGGAGACGGTTGAGAAGAAGACAAACGGCCAGGTAGAGGTTCAGATCTACCCGAACTCGGCCCTGGGTAGTCTGCGGGTGACCTTCGAGAGCATGCAGCTCGGCAACCTGGAGGCCATGATGTCTGACGCCGTTACCGCGGCGAATGTGGCTCCGGTGTACGCCGTTCCCGAGTTGCCCTACATCTTCAAGGACCTGGATCACGTTCACAAGGTGCTCGATGGTCCGCTCGGCAAGCAGATCACCGACGAGCTGCTGCAGAAAGGGGGTATCAGGACCCTGGTCGTGTACGATACCACCTTCCGGAAGATCTTCTCCAAGAGGCCGATCAACAGCATCGCCGACATGAAGGGGATGAAGGTTCGGGTGCCGGAGGCTCAGAACTACCTTCGGGCGATGCAGCTATTGGGAGCCAACCCCACCCCTGTCGCGTGGGGTGAGCTGTACACCGCGCTGCAGACGGGTGTTGTGGAGGGGTTCGAGAACAAGGCTGAGGCCGCTTACCAAGCCAAGCTGCACGAGCAAACCAAGTACGCCGCCTACACCGGCCACATCTTCTGCATCAATCCCCTCCTGGTTAGCGACAAGTGGTTCAAGTCCCTGCCGGCAGACACCCAGAAGATCGTTCAGGATGCAGCCAGCGAGAGCCTGTCCTGGCAGCGAGGTTACGCTCCAACCAGCGAGAAGGAGTACGAGCAGAAGATGAAGGATGCCGGCGTGACCTGGACCAGCCCTGACGTGGCCCCCTTCAGGCAGGCAATGGAGCCCTTCTTCAAAGAGTACGGGGACAAGATCAACGCCAACGACCTGATCAAGAAGATCCGCGAGGGCGCATAGCCACCAGGAACGGTCATCAACACCGAAGGTGAGCCGAGGGCGCAGGTCCTCCTTGAGAGGCTCTGCGCCCTCGCCGCCCTGGTCTGCCGGGCATCCAGCCTCTTCTGACCAACGGAACCACTCTCGCGGGTAGCCTCCAGCGCCCGCGTCGCAGGAGCCAACATGAGCAGGTCATTCTGGCGCGTGTACGAGACCCTGGTAAACACCATAGCCGTCGTGCTCTTCTCCTCCATGGTCGTGGTCACGGCTCTTGGCGTCTTCTTTCGCTACGTTCTCAATGCTCCCCTCTACTGGACCGAGGAGACCGATCGCTACCTCTTCATCTGGTTGACCTTCGTGGGCGCGTCGATCACGATGCGGTACAAAGCCCACATCATGGTGGATGTGGTGGTGCGCTATCTCAATCCCAGACTGCGTCAGTGGTTTGCACTCCTGGCCCAGCTCTTCGTGCTCGTCTTCCTGGCCATTCTCTTTACGGCCAGCCTGCCGGTGATCGACGTAACCAGCCGCACCCGGACCACCGCCACTGATATCCCCATGAGCTGGGTGTATCTGTCGGTACCCATTGGATGCACCATGATCGCTATCGAAACCCTGCGACTGATGGCAGCTACCTGGCGGGCGATGCGGGAGGGAGTACGTCCATGATCACGGCTCTGGTCGTCGTCTTTGCATTACTCCTGCTCTCAGCTACTCCGGTCTCCTTCTCCATGGGGCTGGCGGCGGTGGCGGCCATCGTGCAGAACGGCAAGGTCCCGATGAACGCCGTCGTCACCCAGATGGTCTCCGGCATGGACTCCTTCCCCCTCATGGCCATCCCCTTCTTCATCCTCGCGGGCGAGTTGATGGAGCGGGGAGGGATATCGGAGAAGCTGGTGAACCTGGCCAGGGCGCTGGTGGGCCACATTCAGTGTGGCCTCGGCATGGTGGTGATCCTGGGTGAATACCTCTTCTCCGGAATCTCCGGGTCCACGACGGCCGACATCTCGGCAATCGGGTCCCTGCTGATCGCCCCCATGGAGCGAGCGGGCTACAGCAAGGGGGAGGCCGTGGCCATCGTCAGTTCCGCGACGGCGATGGGCATTCTAGTTCCCCCGTGCATCTTCATGATCGTGCTCGCCAGCATGACCAACCAATCGATCGGGGCAATGTTTGTGGCCGGTTTCATTCCGGCGATCGTCATGGCCGTAGGGCTGATCGCCTTCATCTACCGGCAGGCGGGCAAGAAGAAGATCCCGAGGGAACCCCGTGCCACCCCCCGCCAGTTACTACGGGCTATCGGCGATGGAATCATCGCGATGATCATGCCGGGCATTATCTTCGGGTCGATCTTCGGCGGCATCACTACCGTGACGGAGGCCGCCGTGGTGGCGGTGCTCTACGCCGCCTTCGTGGGTATTGTGATCTATCGCCAGATCAGCCTGGCAAAGCTCCCCTCAATCATCCTCTCGAGCACCATCAACAGCGCGATGGTGATGTTCCTGGTGGGTACCGCTACGACCTTCTCCTGGGTGCTGACCACCCAGCGCGTGCCTCAGGCCGTGGCTGCCCTGATTACATCAGTGGCTCCGTCGCCGTGGCTCTTCCTGCTGGTCAGCGACCTGGTCTTCATCGTGTTTGGTGCGGTCCTGGAGGGGTTACCGGCGATGATCGTCTTCGTGCCGGTGATGTACCCGATCGCGATGCAGTTCGGCATCGATCCGCTGCACTACGGCATCCTGATCATCGCCTCCATTGGTATAGGGGTCTTCATGCCGCCCATCGGCGTGGGGCTCTTCGTGGCCTGCGCCATTGCCAAGATGAACATCGTAGATTCTATCAAGTACATGGCGCCCTACCTGATCATTCTAGTTCTGGGTCTCCTGGTGGTGACCTACGTACCGTGGTTCACCTTGGTCCTGCCCCAGACCTTCCTGAAGTAGCTGAAGGAGAGCTCTATGAAGGCAGAGATGACACCGCGCGAACGGGTGATGGCCACCATGAACCACCAGGAGCCAGACCGAGTTCCCCTGGACCTGGGTGGGGCCATAGGTGATGGCATCACCTCCATCGCCTACCGGAACCTACGCCGCTACCTGGGTTTGCCCGAGGTCAACATCAAGATCCAGCACAAGTTCGCCCAGGAGGCCTGGGTCGACGAGGATGTCCTCCAGCGTTTGAGGATCGATTTCCGTCGCATCGACTATGGGTCGCCCGATCGTTGGAAAGACAAAGCGATCGACGAGCGGACCTATCAGGACGAGTACGGTGTAGTGCGAACGATGCCGGTGGGCGGCTACTACTACGATCTGACCCACCCCCCCTTCGCCGAGGATGGTACCCTATCCGCTGTCAGGAACCATCCCTGGCCCGATCCCGAGGACCCAGGGCGCTTCCGAGGGATGCGGGAGCATGCCCGATACCTCCACGAGGAAACGGACTACGCGGTGGTGGCGAACCTCAACTGCTCCTTCTTCAACCGCTGCTTCGAGCTGCGGGGGTGGGAGAACTTCTACATGGACCTGGTGGCGAACGTGGAGTTCGCCGAGGCGCTGATGGACCGCTACCTGGAGACCCGTCTGCGGATGGCCGAGCTGGCGCTGGAGCAGATTGAGGAGTACATCAACGTCGTGGTGGTCACCAGCGACGACCTGGGGATGATCGACCGCACCATCGTCTCCCCGAAGGTCTACCGCTCGCTGATCAAGCCTCGCCAGAAGCGCACTTTCGACTTCTTCAGGGCTCGTACCGATGCCAAGCTGTACCACCACTGCGACGGGGCCATCTACCCGTTCCTCCCCGATATGGTCGATATTGGGGTGGACTGCCTCAATCCGATCCAGGTGTCGGCGGCGGGCATGGGGGATACGGCGAAGCTGAAGAGGGAGTTCGGGGACAAGCTGACCTTTGTGGGAGCCATAGACACCCAGCAGGTGCTGCCTCAGGGCACCCCCGAGGATGTGCGCCAGGAGGTGAGAAACCGGATCCGAGACCTGGCTCCCGGCGGCGGCTACGTCGTCTGCTCCGTGCACAACATCCAGCCCGAGGTGCCGCCCGAGAACGTTGTGGCGATGTTCGACGCGGCCTATGAGTTTGGGCGGTATCCGATCCGATAGTACACGGTCCCCAAGCTACACCCGCCCGAAAGATCGTGCTAGAATGCCGCCAATAGCGGGACGAGGGTGTCCCATGTCCCCCTGTATCCTGCCCAAGGAAGGAAGGAGAAATCCCCATGGAAGAGGTCCTGGTCATCCAGGGGAACGAGGCCTGCGTTCGAGGCGCCATCGCCGCTGGATGCAGCTTCTTTGCTGGATACCCCATCACCCCGGCCTCTGAGGTGGCGGAGTTGATGGCCGAGATGCTCCCCGGCCACGGCGGCATCTACATGCAGATGGAGGACGAGATAGCCTCTTTCTGCGCCGTGATCGGCGCCGCATGGGGTGGTGTGAAGGCCTGCACCGGCACCTCGGGGCCGGGCTTCAGCCTGATGCAGGAGGGCATCGGCTATGCCGTTTGCACGGAGACCCCCTGCGTCATTATCGACGTGCAGCGTGGGGGACCCTCCACCGGGATGCCCACCTCGCCCGCGCAGCAGGACATCTACCAGGCCAAGTACGGTAGCCACGGCGACTACGAGGTCATCGCCTACGCCCCATCCTCCGCCCAGGAGGCCTTCGATCTGACGGTGAAGGCCTTC
>JAJYNT010000448.1 GCA_021786215.1 Chloroflexota bacterium
TTCGGATACGCGTTGGGTGCGGCCGTTGCGATGGTGCTTCAGCTGTTCAACGGATGGCTCGACGGGTTATACATAACGGCCTTCGCACTGCTGGCCACCTTCCTGTGGCATGTCATCACAGATGCCATCGAGTCGCGAAGCTGGCGGCGCGCCCTCCAAGCCACTGGCCTCATGGCCCTGATGAGCATCACGTGGGCGGCTCTGGGATCGGTCCTGTTGCTGCCGGCCTTCGAGTTCGCCACACGGTCCAACTATCTGATGGATCGGGGGCTGGAGCAGGCCGGTGGAGAGGGCAACGTGACGGTGCTGGCGATCCTCGGAATCGGGGGTAGCGAGGGGCACGGGGCATACCTGGGAGTAACCGCTCTGCTATTGGTGCTGCTCGGCAGCCTCCACGGACGCGATCGAAAGCGACTCTGGCTCTACCTGCCGCTGGGACTTTTCGCCCTCTTGACGGCCTTCGGCACCAAGGCACCCCTCTACGCCCTCCTGTACCAGTGGTTGCCCGCATTCAAGGCCTTCCACACACCCGGCAGGTTCATGGTCCTTTATCTCTTCTCCGTCTCAGTGCTGGCGGCAATGGGAGCCGACGTCCTCCTGAAAGGGGTGCAGAGGCGCCATCTACTAACCGTCGCCGGCGTGGCCCTGTTCCTGCTGGCTCCCTTCTACTACACCATGTCCAGGATGTTCGGGCCCGATGCTTTCGGACAACTATTGAACAACCTGATCAATTGGTCCGCGGGACCCTATCTACCCGCGGGGGTTGCCCAACACATCTTCTTCTCCGGCATCGCAGCCATTCTGCTCTGCGTGGCGCTGCTGTTTTCCAAGCTTCTGTCGGGAACGCGGGCCTACGGGGTGGTGGTGCTGCTGGTGGTTGCCGACCTGTTCCTGTTTCGAGGGCTTGGTTCCCACTACTTCGCCGAACCATCGCAACTATTCAAGGCAACCACGCCACTATCTCAGATGACCGACTCGAACGATAGCCAGCAACAGTATCGAGTCATGGGTTACGCCAGGAACGGCACCATGCACTTCCTGTCGGACTTCCCCAGCAACCTGGTCGCGGCCCTGGAACCTCCCAACCTGTCCATGGTCTATGGGACAGAGGATGTGCAGGGCTACAACCCCCTGCAACTACGCCGTTACGCCGACTACATCAGCGCTATCAATGGTGGCCCCCAAGACTACCATTGGGCTCTGGTCTACAACTTCCAATCGAAACTGCTGGACCTGCTGAACCTGCGCTACGTGACGCTCAGAGGTGACGCCTCGAGAATGAGCAACGTCACCATCGCCACGGGTCTGAACCTGGAAAGCACGGGCCAATCGCTCTCGGTGCAGCCAAAGCCCATTCTGGCGACTGGGATTCAGGTCTACTCCTATCTGGGCAACTCCGTGGATATGAAAACCGGACAGGTGGCCGCACGCTTGCTGATAACTGACAGCGCCGGAAAGAAATGGAGCTTCGACCTGCGAGCGGGGATCGAGACCGCGGAGTGGGCCTACGATCGACCCGACGTCCGGAGCCGCGTGCAGCACCAGCGGGCCAAGATAGCCATGACCTGGGACTTGCCATCGCCCGTCCACACCTACGTTGCTGACATTACCTTCCCACAGCCGATCTCCATCCAGCAGGTAACTCTGCAGCGCGTACAGCCCGATATTTTCATAGTGGTTCCTGAAATCGCGGCCGTGCCGGCACAGCCCATCGATCGCTATCAATTGGTGAGCGAGTCCAATGGAACCATGCTGTTCCGCAACAACCTGGCGCTCCCGCGAGCCCTGCTGGTACCCCGAGCCGAGGTGATCCAAGACCCCAAAGAGGTCCTGGACAAGCTCCAGCAGGACGGCTTCGACCCTCGGCAGGAGGTGATACTGGAGGGGCCCGGCTTGCCTGGGGATCAGGGGTCAGGTGACGATGTTGGGGATGTCGTGGAGACCTCTCACAGCAACAACGATCTTCGTCTGCAGCTACACGCCAACTCGTATGGATTCCTACTGGTGAATGAGCTATCATACCCCGGCTGGAACGCCTATTTGGATGGTCAGCGAACCCGAGTGTGGCGAGCCAACTACCTGTTCAGAGCCATCGAAGTTCCCCCTGGAGAGCACGAGGTTGAGTTCCGCTTCGAGCCGGACTCTCTGAAGCTGGGGCTCGCCCTCTCCCTACCTACCCTGGCGCTCCTCATGGCGACTGCCGTGTACCGTCTCAAAATCCGACAGCATCGGAAGGAGAAAGTCTAAGATGATAGACAAGGAGTTGCTGGAGATCCTGGCCTGCCCAGCCTGCAAGGCACCGGTCACCCAGGAAGGGGACTGGATAGTGTGCTCGGCCAAGGAAAGCTGCGGCAAGCGATATCCCATCCGCGACGGCATTCCGATCATGCTGATCGACGAGGCAGTCGATCCGAGAACCGGTAGGGAGTCCAGAGGGGCGTGAGCCCTTCTGGCGGGGTTTGGGGTGTCCCCAATCTTATGACCCTCACCCTGACCCTCTCCCAGAGGGAGAGGGAAGGAGACAGATAAGCATGAACAGTATCGGCGGCGGGCAAAACCTGCTCCTGAAGTTCAGGCGTCACAGGGCAGTGCTGCACCCGCGCACCATCAGCTTCCTCTTTCACTGGCTGCGTCGTAGCCCCAAGGTCCCGTATCCGCCACTGAAGCTCCACCTGGAGCCCACCAGCCACTGCAACCTGCGCTGCGTCATGTGCCCCCAGAGCATGGGCGCCACCAAAGGTAACGGCCACATGGACATGGCGCTTTACCAGAAGATCATCGACGATGCGAAGAAGTTCGTCCTCGAGATCAACCTCTTTTTCAGGGGCGAACCGCTGCTCCATCCGCACATAGTGGACATGGTGCGGATAGCGCGAGAGGCGGGCATCCGCACCCACATCAACACCAACGCAACCCTGCTGAAGGGCAAGATGATCGGTGGCCTTCTGGACGCCGGCCTGGACAAGCTAACCATCAGTTTCGACGCCGGCGAGAAGGACGCATACGAGCAGATGCGTCGAGGAGCCAAGTTCGAGAGAACCCTGGAGAACGTCCGATCGTTCCTCAAGGCAAAGGCAGAAAGAGCCTCCAGCCGGCCATACTTCACCATCCAGGTCATTCGCTTCTTCGATGCGGCCGCCGCTCGCCCCACCGTCCCCCAGGAGTTCGTTCAGCTTTTCGACGGGTTGCCGGTGGACGAGTTCGATCCAATCTGGGCCCATGGCTGGGCCGGTACCATGACCGACAGCAAGGAGTTCACGGCTGCCCCCTACGGCCACAACTACTACCCATGCAACTGGCTGTGGAAGTCGCTGGCCATCGGATGGGACGGCAAGGTAGCCACCTGCTGTGGCGATTTCGGTCCCCACGAGGTCTTCGGGGACCTCAACACCCAGAGCCTCTTGGACATCTGGAACGGCCCCCACATGGTGAAGATCCGCACGCTGCAAAGGGAGCGAAAGCTGGGGGAGCTGGAACTGTGCCGGCAGTGTGACGCCCCCTGGCAACCCGATGGTCCTCGCTGGAAGCTGTTCCACGCTGCCTCCCAGCTTGCGGGACTCGCTTACCGAGGCGGGAAATCCCCTTGAGAGTGCTGTTGGTTTCCAACCTGTTCCCCCCGGATATCGGTGGCCCCGCCACCTACGTGTCCAGGCTCGCCCACGATCTGAAGGGACGCGGCCATTCGGTGCAATTGGTCGTGTGCGCCGAGGACCCTTCGGCCGGCGGAAGCTATCCATTCCCCGTGCGAAGGGTGTCGCGACGGATCTTCATGCCGATACGACTGTTCATCGTGCTGCTGTGGGTGATGTGGTACGCCCGTCGAGCAGACATAGTCTACGTCAATGGACTGGAGCTATCGGGAGTTTTGGGCTCCCGTCTGATGGGAAAGCCCTCCGCCCTGAAGGTGGTGGGAGACTTCGCCTGGGAGTATGCCGTTCGCCACGGCTGGAACAATGATGGCATAGACCACTTCCAAACCGCTCGCTATGGATGGAAGGTCGAACTGGTCCGCGGGGTGGAGCACTGGTATGCCCAACATGTGGATCGAGTTGTGACCCCCAGCCTCTACCTTAAGAGCATCGTTTCCGGGTGGGGGGTGCCGCCGGAGCGGATAAGTGTGGTCTACAACGCCCTGACGAGCAGGTTCGACGGGAAACTCTCCAAGGAAGAAGCCCGCCGAATCGTGGGCTTAGACGGGACCCTGGTGCTGACGGTTGCTCGGCTCTACAAGTGGAAGAACATCGACGTGCTGATCCGGCTGGTGCCGGATCTTCCACCTGAGAGCAGGCTGGTCATCGTGGGTGATGGACCAGAAGAAGCCTTCCTCAAGGGACTGGCCGCCGAACTGGGTGTTGCCGATCGGGTAGTCTTCGTGGGAAGAGTAGCGCAATCTCAGGTATCCTTCTACTTGAGAGCGGCCGACGTGTTCGTGCTGAACACCCGCTATGAGGGGCTGTCTCACACAATCTTAGAGTGTATGGACGCGGAGCTTCCGGTGGTGGCCACAGCGGTCGGCGGGAACATGGAACTGATAGAGGATGGGATCAACGGCTTCCTGGTCCCAGTGGACGACCGCATGCGGATAGTATCAGCCGTTAGGAAGCTGTTGCACGACAGCAAGGTTCGAGACAGCTTCATTCAACTCTCCAAGGAGAAGGTGAAGGACTCCTCCTGGGATCGGCTGGTGGACACAGTAGTGGCCATTCTGGAGAGTGTCACCAAAGGGAACTCAATGGATGCCGGCCTATGACAACCGGTAAGCTGAAGGTAATATCCATCGGCTTGGATCCCACCATTGCGTTGGTGGATCCATCTGTTGGCAGTCGAGGTGACTCTCGGCGGCGACAAGAAGAGTACGCCGATCTGGCCGCGAGCTACACCGCCATTGTGAAAACCCCACGAGATCCCCGATATCAACCGCACAGCTGGGGCAACGGACACGCCGTCCTGCCAACTCAGTCCACGAGTGCCGCCCGTTTCCCTTGGGACGCCTACCAGTTGGCGGCCAGGATATTTCGAGAGCAAGGGGCTGACCTGGTGGTGACCCAGGACCCGTTCTCGACCGGCTTGGCCGGCTACTGGCTCAAGAAGAGGTTCGGAGTACCCCTCTGCATTCAGGTCCACAACGACATGATCGGGTGCGATTGGTGGATGAGAGAAGCTCCGATCAACAGGCTGATGGAACCGCTGGGTGCCTGGCTGGTCCGGCAAGCCGACACGGTGCAGGTAGTCAGCCAAACAATCCGGACCCGGTTGGCCAACAGGGGAATGGACCCCAAGCGCGCCTGGAACATTATGACGGGGGCGGGGATCGATGCCGGCCAGTTCCAGACGGCCGACGGAACGGCACTGCGATCCCGCCTGTTGGGAGACAAGCACCGGCAGCTGGTGCTGTTCATGGGACGGCTGGTAAAGCAGAAGGACCTTCCAACCCTGCTGCAAGCAGCGTCCCTGGTAGCTCGGCGGCACCCAGACGCGTTGTTCCTATTGGTTGGGGACGGCGAGGAGCGATCGAAACTGGAAGCGCTGGTGCGCGGACTCGGTCTCGAGTCCAACCTGTCGATCCTGAGGGGTGTGGGCTCGGAGGAAGCCCCCAGCTACTTTGCTGCCTGTGACCTGTTTGTCATGTCTTCGTTGTATGAAGGGAAGGCACGTGCGCTGGTTGAGGCCGGCTGCGCCGGCAAACCGATAGTCACCACAGCCGTGAGCGGGGCGGACGAGGTTGTAGTTGAAGGCGAAACAGGCTATCTTGTGCCGGTACGAGACCCCTCATCACTGGCAGACCGCATCATCCGTCTCCTGTCGGATCCCGAGCGAGCCAGAGAGATGGGCCGACGTGGCCAGCCGTTGGCCTGCGGCCAGTACGACCGCAAGAACAACCTTCTACAGATGGTGCGCATGTGGGAGGCCACGGCACGATCCGGGTGCTGAAGCCTGATGGAGGAGATGGAGTGATCAGCCCTACCGCCCGCATATACCCGAACGTCCAACTGGGGGAGAACGTTGAGGTCGATGACTTCGTTATCCTGGGGGTCCCACCTCGTGGCAGAGCAGAGGGGGAGCTGCCCCTGGTGATCGGAGACAACGCCGTCATCCGTTCCCACACCGTGATATACGCGGGCAACATCATCGGCAACGGGTTCCAAACCGGGCACCACGCGATGATCCGAGAAGAGAATCGAATCGGCAACGATGTCAGCATAGGAACCAACTCCGTGGTGGAACACCACGTTGAGATTTCGGACCGGGTACGCATCCATAGCCAGGCCTTTGTGCCCGAGTTCTCAACCCTGGAAGAGGGGGTATGGGTCGGGCCCAACGTGGTATTGACCAACGTTTATCACCCACTCTGTCCGAAAGCAAAACCGTGTCTAAAGGGAGCAACGCTGAAGCGAGGAGCTAAGGTCGGGGCAAACAGCACCATTCTTCCTTACGTCGTCATTGGGGAAAACGCTCTGATTGGGGCGGGCTCGATGGTGGTGCATGACGTGCCGGATCGGGCAGTGGCAGCCGGGAATCCCGCCAAGGTGATCAAGACGATCGACGAACTGACCTGTCAGACGGGGTTGATTGACAGCCCATACGGAGATGTG
>JAJYNT010000054.1 GCA_021786215.1 Chloroflexota bacterium
TGGCAGCCTACGCCCTCGCGGCGAGGGCCGGGGTCGAGATCAGCGCAGAGCGCCGAAGAACCGAGATTCAGATCACCATCGCGATCTGCCCACGCGAGGCCTCTGCGCCGGACGGCCTCTATGGAGAAAGTGAGACGGGCGGTCTCTCGGATCCGCTCGAACAGATGTGGGAAGGCGGTCTCGGCACACTAGCCGCGCGAACGTTGGTGGAGCATCAGGGCGGAAGACTTTGGATGCAGGATAGTTTCCCCCAGGATCACCCCACACTCTGTCTGGCCCTCCCCCCCCAAAACGTCCAGGAGGAGGAGCAGCCGGTGTCCGCTGAATGGCGCAACGATACGCCGATTGCGCCAAAGAGGACCACCCGTGTCACAGCGGTCTGGCGGTAAGTGCCTCGCTGCCATGCCCTGGCAAGTTCCTCTCCTGTGATGCTACAATGCGTCCGGCGCCCGCGATGAGGCAGCCGCCGGTTCGCGGATATCCTCAGGATAGCCAAAGTTAGCTCCGCTTGAGCCCCGATGGAGCTGGCTCCCTAGCAAGGAAGGCGGGGTGGAGAGCTTTGTAGCCCTCGACCTGGAACTGACACCCTTCGCAGGCGAACAGCAAAGGATCATAGAGATCGCGGCCGTAAGGTTCCTCGGCGACTCTGTGGTGGATAGCTTTGCCACCCTCGTGGACCCGCGTTGCGGGCTAACCGCACGAGTCGAAGCCCTCACCGGGATTTGCCAGAAGGAGGTAGACGCCGCCCCACGCCTGGAAACGGTCCTTCCCTCCTTCCTCGCCTTTCTCGGTGACGATGCCCTGGTCGGTCAGAGCATCGATCTGGACCTCGACTGCCTCACCGCTGCCGGCGTCAGACTCCGCAACCCCCTCCTGGACACCTTCCAGCTGGCATCACTTCTGCTGCCCGGCCTCCCCGCGTATGATTTGGGAACCATAGCACGGGCTCTGGGAATCGACCTGGAGCAGGAGCACCGCGCCCTGGGTGACGCCACGGTCTCGGGGAGAGTATTTCTTGCCCTTCAGGAACGGGCCTTCCACCTCAGCCTTCCTGTGTTGTCCCACATCAACCAGCTCGTCCCGCTACTGCCGGACTGGCCCTTCGCTGGTCTCTTCCGCGAGGCGCAGCGCCGTCGCACGAGAGACCGCTTCACCGCGCAGGGTGAGCGAGGGCGCGGGTGGGCACCTGGTCAGACGTCAGCCTCCGGTCACTTGACCCTCAGCACCCCGTCGATCGCCCTCAACGACGAGGAGCTACCCATCTTCGCTGCCTCGTCTCGCCACGCCCCACCCCCTGCCCTTCGCCCCGTCCCCGATCCAGTTCCGGTTGATCCCGACCAACTGCGATCGTTGCTGCGCCCGGGCGGAGCCGTGGCTTCCGCCCTCCCAGGCTATCAGGAGAGGGAAGAACAGCTCCGCATGATGCAGACCGTAGCGGCAGCGCTGAACGACGGCGAGCATCTACTGGTGGAGGCTGGCACCGGCACCGGGAAGTCCATGGCCTACCTGTTGCCAGCCCTCTATTATGCCGTCCAGAACGGCAGGAGAGTCGCCATCTCGACCAACACCCTGAATCTTCAGGACCAACTGTTCCAGAAGGACATCCCGGCTCTTCAATCCTGCTTGCCGCTTGAGTTCAGGGCCGCTCTCCTGAAGGGCAGAGCCAACTATCTCTGCCTGCGGCGGTGGCTGGTGCTCAGCCGATCGCCCAACCTCACGGCTGGCCAGATCCAGTTGTTGATCAAGACCTTGATCTGGCTTTCCGTCACGGAGACCGGTGACCGGGCGGAACTTAACCTGCTGGGCCCCGAGGGCGAATTGTGGTCCGGGATCGCCGCCCAGGTTGAATCCTGCGCCCTTGCCGCTTGCCCTCACTTCAAGAAGGGAGACTGCTTCGTTCTTAAGGCGCGCCGAAAGGCCGAAAACGCTCACCTGCTGGTTGTCAACCACGCTCTCCTCCTCAGCGACCTGACCAACTCGGTCGGGGTCCTGCCCGAGTACTCCCATCTGATTGTGGATGAAGCCCACCATCTCGAGAAGGAGGCCACCCACCAGATGGGGTTCACGATGAGCTGGGGGGATCTCCACTCCTTCCTGTCCGTGCTCTATCAGGTCACATCCAGCCGGCGGCCCGCTGGCTTCCTGCCGGAACTACTCGAGACCCTGCAGAGACAGCGGCTGTCGCCCCAAACCTTCGAGGCTATCTCGAAGCTGCTGTCGTCGTCCGAGGCGTTGGCGCAGGCCTGCCTTGAGGAGGGCCACACCTTCATTGAAACACTCAACTGTTTCATTCTCGATCATGCCGAGGAACGGCCGCGCGCTGGAACCAGAGTGCGCATCACCTCTTCCCTTCGAGCCCAGCCCGGGTGGTCGGAAATCGAAATCCGCTGGGCCGAGCTGGCGCAACGGCTGGACTCCCTGGGCCGGCACTTTAGCCGCTTGCAGACTGCCCTCGACGACCTGGAGACCGGCCAACTGCCGCGAGGGGAGGGCGTTCTCGCCGAGCTCGCGGGATTCCAGAGCTACCTCGGCAAGCTATTGAGTCAGGGGGATGAGATTATCTCGGAGCCGATGCCTAACGGGATCTACTGGATAACTACCGGTCCTCTCCTGGAGGAGTTGGCGGTAAGCTCTGCGCCGCTCCACGTCGGCGAAGCTCTCAATGCCGCTCTCTTCTCGTGCAAGGACAGCGTCATCCTCACCTCGGCAACACTCACCACCGAAGGGAGCTTCGACTACATCAAGGAGCGTCTGGGTCTGGAGGGTGCCCGAGAGTTGATGCTGGGTTCCACCTTCGACTACGAGAACTCTACTCTTCTGTACGTAGTCAAAGATATCCCCGAGCCGACCAAGCCCGCCTGCCAACGAGCAGTCGAAATCGCCATAACCGATCTCGTGTCGACTCTCCAGGGCCGCACCCTTGTGCTCTTCACCTCGCACGCTCAGCTAAGGCTCACCACGGGTGCAATTAGGTCGAAGCTGGAGGAGGAGGGGATACTTGTGCTGGCTCACGGCCTGGACGGGTCGCGACGCAGGTTGCTCCAGGCCTTCAAGACAAGTCCGAAGGCGGTGCTCATGGGCACCAGCAGCTTCTGGGAGGGAATCGACGTCGTGGGGGATGCCCTGAGTTGCCTCGTGATCGTCAAGCTACCCTTCTCAGTGCCCACAGACCCCATCTTCGCCGCGCGCAGCGAAGCCTTTGACGAGCCCTTCCGCCAGTACTCCGTTCCTCAGACCATCCTACGGCTGAAACAGGGTTTTGGGAGACTGATACGCAGCCAGACAGACAGAGGGGTAGTGGTGATCCTGGACAGCCGGGTCGGAAGCAAGTTCTACGGCCCCGCCTTCATTCACTCCTTGCCCCGATGCACAGTCCGCATGGGACCGGCAGCGCATGTGGCCGAAGCTTCGCGATCCTGGCTGAAGAACTGAGGCTACAGTTATGCTCGGGGCAGGTCCGAAGGACCTGCCCCGCTTCCAATCAACTTCAGACTAACTCTGCTCTTCCTCTTGCGAGGGCCCGAAGGTCTCTACCTCCAGGGAACCAGTCACCCGAGCCCGCCTGGAACCCCGACGTCCATACCGAGCTTTCTCGATCACCTGATCGATTAACTCCGTGTCGCGACCTTCCTCCTTCAAGTCGTCCACGTAGACTGCCTCTCCGTCATCGGTCAACAGGTAGTGCCGGTCACCGTTCAGGTCAACGTACAGCTTCATCGGTGCCCTCCTTCTCCGATCGGCGGATCCTCTGGCTTTCCGGATGGAAACCGATTGCATTCATTTGTCGGTGCCATCCTGCCAGAACAGAGTGTAACGCCCACGGTCGGATTATATGCGGTCGACGGTGAAAACGGAACGGCTACGACTCTATCCGCTCGTACGAATCCATCGTCTTTTCAAGCGGTTTCTCTCCAATGCTGTATGCATGCAAGACCTCTGCCACCGCTCGTTCTCCGGAACCGCGGTCCCTGCAACGCAGCTCGGCCAGAGCCTCGCCCGCCTCCACAAATGCACCCTCCTTGGCTCGCAAGAGCACTCCCACCAGCGGATCGACCGAGTCATCCTTGATTGCTCGTCCGGCGCCAAGGGTCAGTGCAGTGCGAGCGATGCCGCGGGCGTCCAATCGCGTCACCCAGCCCGAACTGGGGGCCAACACTTGGAGCACTATCGGAGCCATCCCCATCAGCTCCGGCCTCTCCACTATCCGCGGGTCACCCCCCTGCAGGGCTATCAGCCGTTCCAGCCAAGTAAGTGCCTTACCGGAAGAGAGCGCCTGAAGGGCAGCTTCCCGTCCCGCCTCCGGACTCTCGACCGTTCCAACAAGATAAAGCATCTCGCCGGCCAGCAGCGCTGAGAGCTCCACCAAGTCTTGGGGGCCATCCCCGCGCAAGGTCCGTATGGCTTCGGCCACCTCCAGGGCATTTCCCACCGCTTGACCCAACGGCTGATCCATCGGGGTCAGCAGAGCGCTCACCCGCTTCCCGGCCGCGGTGCCGATTGCCACCATCAGCTCAGCCAACTCGCGGGCCTCTTCTCGCTTCGCCATGAAGGCGCCGCTACCCATCTTAACGTCCAGCACAAGGCCATGGGCGCCGATCGCCAGCTTCTTGCTCATGATGCTGCTGGCTATCAAGGGAATGCTGTCCACGGTGCCCGTGACGTCTCGCAGGGCGTACAGCTTGCGGTCGGCGGGTGCCAACTCCGGCGTTTGGCCAGCGATTACTATTCCTTCAGTTTCTAGCTGGCGCATGAACTCCGTGGCCGACAAATCCACTCGAAACCCGGGTATCGATTCCAGCTTGTCCAGGGTTCCGCCGGTGAAGCCGAGCCCCCGCCCCGACATCTTCGCCACGGCCACCCCGCACGACCGCACCAGGGGAGCCACAACGAGCGTCGTCTTGTCCCCCACGCCGCCCGAGCTGTGCTTGTCCGCAACCGGAAACCCAAGCTGCGAAAGGCCAAGTGAGTTCCCGGACTCCACCATCACCGAGGTCAGGTCAAAGCTCTCTCGGCGACTCATCCCTCGACAGCAGACAGCCATCAACCAAGCGGAGAGCTGGTAGTCGGGGACCTCCCCCCGAACGTAGCCGAGCACCAGGGACTCGATCTCCTCATGGGATAGCTCGCCCCCTGCCCTCTTCCGCTCGATGGCTTCCACAACCCTCACTGTCCCCACTCCTCCAGCCTCCCCTCGTCCAGGTAGCCCACCGACACGATACGTCCGCCGCTCCGATACACCCTCGGCAATCGGTAACCCAGAGAGGTGACCACCTCGTAGCTTATTGTCCCCGACCGCCGCGCAAACTCGTCGCAGCTGATCTCGTCGTCGCCCTGGACCCCGATGGCCACGGCAGGCGCCCCCTCGTGTATGGAGCCAAAGCCGGTCACGTCCACCACACACTGATCCATGCTCACCCGGCCGATGATCGGAGCCCTCTTGCCCTTGACCAGTAGGACCCCACGGTTCGAGTGGCTGCGGGGAAGGCCGTCTGCGTACCCGATCGGCACCAACGCCACCTGCATCGGCCGGTCCGCCACGAATGTGCGACCGTATCCAATGCTCTGCCCCGGTTGTAGCCGGAACACCCTTGCGATCCTCCCCTGAAGGGATAGGGCGGGGCGGAGCGCCGCACGCGGGACCAGGTGGGGTGATGGATACAGCCCGTATAGGGAAAGGCCTATTCGCACCATGTCCAGGTGACTCTCCGCGATCCCGAGGATGGCTGCGCTGGCTGCCATGTGGACCACCCTGAAGCGGAATCCTGCCTGCTCCAGTCCATCTCGAGCCCTCTCAAAGGCAAGCAGCTGTGACTCGGCGAAGCTCCTGTCCTCCTCGTCGGCGGTAGCGAAATGAGAGCAGAGTCCTTCCAGATGGAGTCCAGGGAGGCTAGCGGCGGATGCGAGCCATTGCACCACCTCGGCCGCCGGCACTCCATACCTGCTGAGTCCCGTATCCACCTTGAGATGGACCGGTACCACCTTGCTGGCCCGCTGGGATGCCTCCGAGACGGCGATCGCCTGCTGGAGGCTTACGAGAGTCGGCCTCAGATCGTTCTCCACGAGCGTTGAGACCTCCGATGGTGCCATCGGACCAAGCACCAGGACAGGAGCGCCTATTCCGGCGTTCCGCAACTGGACCCCCTCACGAACACGAGCCACCGCCAGCCACGATGCGCCGGCCTCCAAGGCCGCCGTCGAAACCGCCACAGCCCCATGGCCGTACGCCTGAGCCTTGACAACCGCCATTATCTGGCAGCCGGCATCGAGCGTGCCCCGCACAACCCTTACATTTTCTCGGATCGCGTCCAGATCAACCTCGACCCAGGACGGCCACGGCATAGTCTCCACAACCTCTTCTCCTCCCTGCGGAATTGGCTTCGCTTTGTCCCGTCCAGACCCATTCGCCGCTGTTCGAAACGAGGCCCCTTCGACCAACATCCATCCTTGCATCCTTGCCGAAACATGAACGCATAGCAGATTATAGACCCCCTGCCTCTCCCTCTGTGAGAGGGTCTGAGTGAGGGGCCAGATTTCTTGCTGGGGTGCTGTGGCTTGAGTAGAATGAAAGATGCGGAGAATGCTGCGGCCGC
>JAJYNT010000388.1 GCA_021786215.1 Chloroflexota bacterium
ATAAAGGATCTGCCGGAGCGGAAGGCCAGGGTAGCCGTGGTGGACATGTTCGGGATCGGACTGGAGTTCATCCAGGACGACAGCGAGAACGGTCTGCTGGCCACCTTCGTCAGGGAGAAGGGAGAGGGCATCCATCACTACTGCCTGCTGACCGACGACATAGAGGCCGACATCCAGGAGTTGGAGGAGCGTGGGGCCAAAATGATCCATCGACACCCGGTGATAGGGCTTCGGGATAAGAGGATCGCCTTCATCAGCCCCGAGTCGCTGGATGGCGTCTTCGTCGAGCTCTCGGAGCCGTAGAGCGAGGCGGGGCCAAACCTATGGTTGCGACCGGGCTGCCTGGCCGTCACCTGAGGGGCCATTGCCCAGAGCCAGGCTCCCCGCGCGAGGGATATCGAGGAGCGCCTTCAACCGCGCAGCAGGCTTAGCAGGGCTATCAGACCGAAGGCTCCGATGATCATTCCTGAAGCCCGATTCACCCAGCGCAAGCTGTCGGGACCAAGACCGGCCCGGAACCGGTTGACGCCGCTGCTGAGGATCAGCCACCATAGGCCCGACCCCAAGAAGACGCCCGCTACCATCAGGCCGGCAGAGAGATAATCATCGCCGCCGCTGCCGATCCCAAGCCCCGCAAATATGGCACTAAAGGAGACTATCGTCATCGGGTTGGTGAGCGTCAGAAACAGGGTGGAGGAGTAGGCGCCCAATGGCCCGCTCGCCTTCACATCCCGGTCTCGCTGGGCGACTCGAGCCCGGAAGGTTCGGAACCCAAGGAGGCACAGGAAGACTCCCCCGGCCAGACGAAGCCAGATCTGCTGAGCCACCAGGAAGTTCGATATGAAGGTGAGTCCGAAAGCGGCGACGAAGCCGTAGGCAGCGTCGGCAGAAGCAGCACCGAGGCCGGAGAGTAACCCCTGAGTCCGACCTTCCGTCAGCGTGCGCCGAATACAGAGCAAACCGATGGGCCCTACCGGCGCGGCGATGGAGAAGCCGATGATGAGTCCCTTCAGCAGGAAGTCAATCCTCATGATAATCCTCGTTCTCGGTCCGGTTAGCCTGTCTTCAATGTGGCGGCCTCCTCGTGTCTTGTGAGGCAATTGCATAGCTTATCGCCATCGAGTTGCGCCGCGCTACCGGAACAGCACCTCGGCACCGATAGGAGCGAAACCCGCCGCGAGGAAGGCTCGTAAGGAACGGGCATTACCTGGAGAGACTTGAGCGAAAAGCGGCTCGTTGCAAGGGATCAGCATCCGGGCAGCAGAAATCATGCTACGTCCAAGCCCTGATCCCCGGACTGTAGGATCAAGTTCCAGGCTCACCTCCCAGCGGCCGACCAGACCACGTCCGATGGTCAGGAACTCGCGATTCTCGGGATCGGAGTATAGGCGCACGTCCTCGCGCATGCGGTAGGCCCTCGCCACCCGCGGATGATGCACCGGATCGCGGCGAGGGATCAACGTGAGGTCCGAGTTGGCACTACCACGGTGGACCAGCACCACGTCCACCATGCCGGGTGTGACTCCGAGCTGTTGCCCCAGCCAGGCGAGGAACGGAGCGGCCATCGGAGCACCGAGGTCATCTCCCGGCAGTTGAGCGGCCAACTCCTCAGGTGGCAGGCCGGCGGCCACCACGGAGTGGGCGGTAAAGGCCACCACGGCGCCACGGTAGGGTGAAGGGGCGGGCAGGAACGCCAGCGTGCCATCTGCCGGCGGGAAGCAGCCTTGTGCGACCGACTCGAGGAGCGGTGCCAACGGGTGTCTGTCCATCAGCAACCTTCCAGATGATGTCTGGCCTCCGTTGTTGAATGTGATTGTAGCAGACGGTGGTAGCTAGGGCACCGGTGCAGTGATTGTCAGTTGCTGATCCACGGGATCGGCGATCCGAAGGCATGGCCGGAAGTGTTACTCATCGAACACTCCCATCTCCGCGTAGTGCCAAGCGCCATCGTTCAGGGCGTGCAAACATACCATGGTATCGTTCCCTGCCGCGTTGTATGGGGCGCACCCACAACACAGGTAGTGCACGATCCGGTTGTATTGCTGCCGCGGCACCACGCCGGCGCAGGAGATCTCTATCCGGGCATCCTCCCCGAGGGTGGGAACCGACAGGAGGTTCATCAGGGTGCAGCCAAGGCGGAAGTATCCGACCTTCGTCTCGGTCGAGAACGCTCCGGCAGGGCTGGCTCAGCGGCAAAACTAAGTGGTCCGTCCATCAAGTGGGACGCACTTTCGCGAGCCATGCCCGAGGCTCAAGCCTCGGGCTGAAAAGACCAAGCCCAGTAAACTGGGCTGAGACCAAGCCGTCTCGTTCCGCCGGCGGTCCCAGCCCGCTTCAGCGGGCTTCGTTTTCTCAGCCCGCTGCTTTAGCGGCGGGTAAAGCTGCAGCAAACTTGCCGGATGGACCACTAAGAGACCCCGGCCGACAACCGCGGGCTTGGCAGCAGATGACGGGCAGGGGTACAATCGCTCAGCTCATGCAGCGTGAGGAAGCAAGAGGGGACCACCTTCCCCAAGGAGACTGGAATGAAAGCAGCCGTATTCACTGGGATCAAGACTATAGAGATCCAGCAGGTCCCGACGCCTACCCCGAAGCCGAACGAGGTGCTGGTTAAGGTCAGGGCGGTGGGCGTGTGTGGCTCCGAGGTCCACGCCTTCCTGGGGACCCATCCATTCCGGAAGCCTCCAGCAATTATGGGACACGAGGTGTCCGGAGACATCGTGGAGGTCGGCTCCGAGGTCCAGGGCTTCAAGCCGGGCGACCGGGTCATCGTGGAACCTCAGATCAGCTGTGGCCACTGCTTCTACTGCCAGTCGGGCGAGTATCACCTCTGCACCACCAAGGTGATCATGGGAGTGCCGGCCTGGCCCGGCGCTTTCGGGGAGTTCGTGACTGCCCCGGCGCAGACGCTGATCAAATTGCCCGACAGCTTCTCCTACGAGGAGGGGGCGGTGGTCGAGCCTCTGGCAGTGGGGATAGCCTCGGCTAGAAAAGCTCGACTGCAGCTGGGAGACTCGGCGCTGGTGCTCGGCTCAGGCACCATAGGGCTGTGCTGCATCGCGGCGGCCCGGGCGGGGGGCGCAACCAACATCATCGCCACCGATGCCTACGACTTCAATCTGGAGTTGGCCCACAAGATGGGGGCCACGGCCGCCTTCAACGTGCGGAAGGACAACAACCTCGCTCAACTGGTTGGCGAGCAGGCGCGGCCCGAGGGGGTGGATGTGGCCTTCGTTACCGCCGGCTTCTCTGCCGTGCTGAACCAGGCTATGGCCCAGGTTCGGAAGAAGGCGCGGGTGATGGTGGTAGCTCTCTTCGACGAGCCGATCACCGTCCCTGAACCTTTCCTCATTGGCGGGAAGGAGCTGGAGCTGGTGGGCGTTCACATGTACGTCCGGAAGGACTTCGAGACGGCCATTGACCTGATCGCCAGCGGAGCGGTGAACGCCAAGGCGATGGTGACGCACGTGCTGCCGATCGAAGAGGCTCAGCATGCCCTGGAGTTGGTGCACGGAAAGACCGAGGACAACGCGAAGGTGATCCTGACCTTCTAAAGGGTTCCTGTACCGGAACCCGTTCGTCCCAGTTGAAGTGGATCAATTGATGCGAGATCCCCGGCGGGTCGAGAGAACCCGCCGGGGATCTCGCATCGTCGTCACTTCCCAATCATGACCTCGGAGGCCTTGATGATGGCCACCACCTGGTCTCCCACCTTCAGACCTAGTCGCTGGGCGGAGCTACGGGTGATGGTGGAAACCACCTCCTGTCCCCCGACATCCACGATCACCTCGGCCATAATGTCTCCCAGTTCGACCGACTTGATGGTTCCCCTCAAGTTGTTGCGGGCGCTGATCTCCATGGATCACCTCCAATTTTCTTCTGGCTTCTCCGCAGCAACATCAACTGCATACTTCGGGCCAGTCCGAATTGGGGCAGGCATGGCTCACGGGAGGGGTGAAGTGGACTACTTTTCTTCCAGCACGTTGACACGGCCCCTCAAACTGCCGTCGGCGTGTCGCAGTGGCAGGCTGAGCAAGCGAAGTGCCCGGTGGGAATCGGTCGTGCCTCGAGCCGCCAACTCTACCACCACAGTCGCCTCCGGGTTGGCGTTGAGCTGGTCGATCACCCGATCCAGTTCGGTTGCTTCCACCAACCCCTTCTTAAGGTGGGCACTCCACTCCTTCAAGGGAACCTCGCCTCGCTTGGGACCCACCCCAAGCAGCCAGAAGGTGGCGGGGTTGGCGAAGCTGATGTTCAGGTCGCCGTCCATCAGGCTGATGCCGTGATTGTTGATCTGGTTGATGGCCGCTTCCAGCGAACTCCCGGTTTCCCTGGCTTCTCCGTAGAGGCGGGCATTTCGAATGGCCAGGGCTGCTTGTCGGGCAAAGGCTTCCGCCAGGGTCATATCGGAGGAGTCGAAGTGCCGCTTCTCCAGATAGCAGGTCACCATGGTTCCCAGCAGCTCGTGGTCCAGCAGCAGCGGGACTGCCAGGGCCACGCGGTAATCTGTGGGCTTCGGCTCGCCTATCGGCTCGGACATCGATTGGGGCCTGGGGTTCTCTACCACGGCGGGTCTACCCGTCGCGATGGCCTGCCGAACGGCGTTGCCCGGAAGGCCCTCCTCCAGCTGGAGGGCTCGCCCGTCTGAATTCAGCTGCTTTTTTCCTCGACCCTTGACTTTAGACGCAGTCTCCTCAACGGGCTGATCAACCAGAAACACAGCGCTGAACTCGGCCGCCAGCAGCCTGGAAGCGTAGTTGGCGATGGAATCCAGCAGTGGGTCCAGATCGAGATTGCTGCCGATCTGCGCTCCTATCTCTCGCAGTCTGTCTGCCCTGGCCAACTGCTCCTGCAGTTGGTCGATCAGCCAGCTGCGCTCGACCGCCATCGCTACCTGAGCTGCTATGGCGCTCAGCACATCCTTCTCCCTTGCCGAGAAGCGGTGAGGCCCCGCATAGCCGATCTCTATGGTGCCCACCACACGGGTCCTGCCCTTGAGTGGGATGGCGCAGATGCCCCCCATACGAGGCTGCCCCTGATCCTCCGTCTGGCTCTCTCGCCGCAGCAGCAGGTTGGAGCAGAGAACCATCCCTTCCTTCTGGATCGCCTTTCTGCCGTAGATCCTGGCGACCCCTTCCCAGGCATACTGGAGCGAATCCCCGGTAGTGTGGCGGGCAACACAAACCAGGTCTTCGTCACCGTCGGCGAGGTGGATGAAGGATACCTGGGACTTGCAGATCTCGGCGCCGAGCCGGCACACCGATTCCAGTGTGTCGGACAGCGGACGTTCTGAGGATAGCAGGGTGGAGATCCCCATCAGAGTGGAGAGCTCTGTGACTCGCTCCGATAGGTCCTTCACGTGACCCAGGCTATCTTCCAGCCAGCGGGCGTCCGAGTCCTCTGTGCCGATGCCATCGGCGAGTCGACTAGTCGAACGGTGGCTTCTCTGCAACGAGGGCCTCCATTGTTCGTTGTGTTACTGTTCTGGTGATTCCAGGGCTGCTGTCACTTTGCACGACGGGGCAGCTGTCGCACCCGGTCGTTCAGGGCCTCTCGGATCCTTGCGAGTAGCTCTTCCTGTTCGATCGGCTTTAGCATGAAGCCGTCGGCGCCGGCCTCCAGGCAACGGTCGCGAGCCATCAACACACTGAAGAAGAAAACCTGGGTATTCACGGTAGCCGGGTTCCCCTTGAGCTGTCGACAGAGGGAGAGTCCGTCTCCCCCCGGCAACACGGTGTCCAACACCGCAACAGCGGGGTGCCTTGTACGAACCGTCCTAAGGACGGCTTCGGCATCGTGGGCTACCAGCACCTCCATCCTTTCCGTCTGGAGGAGTTGCACCAGCTCGGAGACGAAGGGGTCTCTCGCTGCTGCAGCGATGAGCACGGCACGCGGGGCCATGGCGCTCTCCTCGAAAACTTTCTCTGTTCAGCTGGAGGAACTGGGCTTGGCGAAGAGCATAGTAAACCCTTGTCCGGCTACCCGCCGGGGAGATCGACAAGCCGCAGACCATGCGGAGTATACAGCACTTGTCCTGGAAAGAAAATAGAATCCGGTTGGAAAAGTGGGTTTAGCGTGGAGATTAGTGATAAGAACTGGGCTTAACTACAAGCAGGTGGTAGTTAATGAGGAGCCAATAACAACAAGCACATAGTTCCTTGTTAGACATCGATGTCTAGCGCGCTATCATGTGCCGCGATCCCTCGCTCCAGCTCGGCAGCGTTGGCCGTGCCGCGGATCAGGATGCTTCTTACCCCCTCGCCGCGGGCGAGTTCTGCTACACCCCAGTCTTTGGTGACGACGATGACCATGCCCACGGGCTTTCGGGCCTGCTCCGCCTTTGCACGCAGAACCAGCTGTTTGTCGGTGCTGATGGCGTCGTTTGGGGGACCTGGGAGGAGGCGGAAACTGGTGCCGGAGCGCCCCAGTCGAACCTCGCCAGCACCGACGCGCCGCGTGAGCGGCTCCAGGGTGGCGAGAGCCAGGAGGGCCGGGCCGGTCAAACCGCGTTCACGCGATCTGGACAGACCTCGCAACTCTCGCATGACCTCGGGGATGACGACTACAGTCACCCGGCGGGTGG
>JAJYNT010000369.1 GCA_021786215.1 Chloroflexota bacterium
ATCTGCCTGTGGGGGCCGACTACGGGGCTTTTCCGATCGTCGTCGGGACCCTTCTCACTTCGATCATCGCGTTCATCGTCGGCGTTCCGATCTCCGTGGGAGCTGCGCTGATCCTGACCGAGCGAATCCCGGCTGGAATTGGGCGTGGCCTGTCGTTCTTTCTGGAACTACTGGCCGGGATCCCCAGCGTCGTTTACGGATTGTGGGGTTTGATCGTTCTCGGACCCTTCCTCGCGTCTCACGTCTATCCACAGATGGCAAGGCTCGGAGGGGTTATTCCATGGATTGGGCCACCAACGGGGTCCGGGCTCGGCCTGCTCACCTCGGGCCTTGTGCTTGCAATCATGATCATCCCCATCGTCGCCGCCACCACGCGCGATCTTCTCCAGCAGGTTCCATCGCTGCCGCGAGAGGGCGCGCTCGCGCTCGGTCTGACCTCGTGGGAAAGCGCGTGGATCGTCAGCATTCCCTGGACCCTGCAAGGGATCGTCGGCGCTGCGATGCTGGGATGGGGACGGGCACTTGGCGAGACCATGGCGGTGCTGATCGTAAGCGGCAACGGGGCGAACATGCTGCCGCCCAACGTGTACAGTCCCATCTCCACAATTGCCTCGTCGATCGTAGCCCTGCTGGACAGCGCTGAATCGGATCCGACAGGCCTGGCCGTGAGCGCGCTGGCCGAGGCGGGTCTCGTCCTGATGTTGATCACTCTGGTCACCAACGTTCTGGCTCGCCTGCTGGTGAGGCGGGCTTCTACCACCAACCTGCCTATCGGTCGGGGGATCTGATGGACTGGCAAAGGGTTCTCGACGAGCTTGGGTGGGGTCTTTGCGCCCTCGCCCTTCTACTGGTAGTGGCTCCAGCCGTCGATATCGTCGTGGTGATAATCGCCCAAAGCGCTCAGTCGTGGTCCTGGTCGTTGCTGACCACGCCGACGCAAGGTGTCGCCGGCGGCCTCTTGAACGCATGGACGGGCACTCTCATGCTGATGGCACTCCTCCTGGTCATCGTCGGGCCGATCGGCGTTCTCGGCGGGCTGTACCTTGCCGAGTTCAGCGAGTACCGGTTGGCCAGGATGCTTCGGTTCTTCTCTGAGTTGCTCGCCGGAGTCCCCTCCATTGTGGTGGGATACGTCATTTATGCTGTGCTGGTTGTGGCGCTCGGTTGGAGCTTCTCGATGCTCGCCGGTGTCATCGCCCTCTCGATCATGGTGGTCCCCTACGTACTCAAGAGCACCGAGGCCGCGCTGAGGCAGGTCCCCACCTCCTTTCGGGAGGGAGGCGCCGCCCTGGGGCTTCCCAGGCATCGGATCATTCGTGACATTCTGTTCCCGCTGGCAATCCCAAACGTGATGAGCGGGCTGGTGGTTGCCGAGGCGATTGCGATGGGCGAGACAGCCCCCCTGATCTACACCGCCGGATGGTCGAACAGCCTTCCAAACCTTCAACTGGTTCACCGCCCGATTGGCTACCTCACGTATGTCGTCTGGACATACATCAATGAGCCCTATCCAGAGGCGCATCAGCTGGCTTACAGCGCGGCAGCGCTGCTGGTCGTCTTTCTCCTGATACTCATCGCTCTCGGCCGGCTGATCAGCTGGCGTGCGACGCGCTTCACCGGCCGCTTCCAGCCGTGAACCAGGCGACAACGGTACCAACTCGCTCCGCGAAGGCCGCGCGCAGCAGGGCAGCGGGACTCCAGGGGTCGGGTCCCGTGTCGCTCCGGACCATCACGAGCTCAAGCCGTCCGTCGGCGGTCATGACCAGGTACACCGGATCGGCGTCCCTTCGGCGATAGATCAGTTCCGACTCGGTTCGAATGCAGCGGCCGCTGGCGGCCCCGCAGCCACCCGACGCGGTCGGACCTTCTCCCCCGCGCCGGTCGCAGTAGGCGCAGCTCTGGCGACAAATGTTGGCGTTGTCACGGTAATGGCTGTAGCACTCTTCGTTCACAGTGGGGTCCGTTCTAGTGCTGAGGTTTGCCTGCTTCCCCTCGTCGCGCTTATCGTCGGCAAGAATAGATCTTCTTCAGCGTAACAGGCCTGATTGACCAGATCAACCTTCAAGATTACACTGGAGTCGCTTCGATGGGACCTTCCGCAGTAACAGGACCTATTCAGTGTTCCAGGTGAGGATCCGATGCCCCAAAGCGCCCGCCGCAAAGAACTAGGCGCCTACTATACAGACGTCAGTGTAGCCAGGTTTCTGGTGTGCTGGGCACTCAGGACGGGGGAGGAGACCGTCCTCGATCCGAGCTCCGGTGAGGGCGTCTTCCTATGGGAAGCGGCGGAACGGATTCGCGATTTGGGCGGAAACCCCGACCAGCAGCTCTTCGGCGTTGAGATCGATCCAATCGCTCATGGCAGATGGGCAACCCGAGGCTCAGAGCTGAGCCTCTCGGCGGCCCAAGTGCTCCACGCGAGCTTCTTCGATATCACGCCCGGCCAACTGCCTCTTGCCGATGCAGTGGTCGGCAATCCTCCTTTCATCCGATACCAGAGGTTCAGCGGCGACGCAAGAGATGCCGCGTTAGCTCGTGCGCGAGATGCAGGAGTCAAGCTGTCACGCCTGACCAGTTCCTGGGCTCCGTTCCTTGTTCATGCAGCCCAGTTCGTCAAGCCTGGTGGTAGGCTCGCGATGGTGGCACCGGCGGAGTTGACTCACGCTGGCTACGCGCTTCCAGTCCTGGACTACTTCCGGAAGAACTTTCGGGCCACTCGCATTCTCAGCTTCTCCCGGAGAATCTTTCCGACACTGTCTGAAGACACAGTCCTGTTGTTGGCTTCAGGGCGTGGCGAACCTTTCAAAACCATCCAGCTGATAGATTTGACTGACGCATCGGCCTTGGAGAAGCACCTCGATCCCTCGGTGGAATTGCCGAATGGGGTAGAGATTGATGCCTCTGCCTTGGACCGGGGTCGTGAGAGAGTGATTCACTATCTCCTCCCTCATGGCACGCGACAGCTTTACCGCCGACTGCGCAACTCAGATCACGTAGCTGTCCTACGCTCTCTTGCGCGAGTGGGGATAGGATACGTAAGCGGGGACAACGCCTTCTTTCACCTGGATGCCAAAACCATCGACGGGTATGGCATCCCAGCACAGTATCTCTTGCCTGTGGCATGTCGCAGCTCGGAATTGCAGGGCTTGCGTTTCACTCTTCATGATTGGGAAAGGCTTCGCTCTTCCGGTCATGCCAATTCCTTGCTCTACATTCAACGCACTCAATCCCCGCCGGAGCAGCTACAGGCATATCTGCTCCAAGGTGTCAGGCGTGGCGTGCCTGACCGCTATAAGTGTCGGGTGAGGAAGCCCTGGTATGCAGTGCCGCATGTGCACCGACCCGACGCATTTCTGACATACATGACAGGTGGCGACCCACAGTTCGTAGCTAACGAAGCCAAGGCCGCGGCACCGAACACCTTACATGTCGTGCGTCTGATTCCCAACTGCCCTGTTACTGCTGTCGAGTTAGCAGCTGCATGGCAGACTTCACTGACTGCTCTTAGTTGTGAAGTGGAGGGGCACAGTCTAGGTGGCGGAATGTTGAAGCTCGAGCCTACGGAGGCGGGCCGGGTCGCAATTGCCCTCCCCAACCTATCGCCCGGAACCCTTCAGAGCCTAGCCACTGATCTTGACAGGCTCTTGAGGGATGGAAAGACAGAGTCTGCCCGCGATCTTGCGGACGGAATAATCCTTCGGCAAGGACTCGGCCTGTCAGCAGGTGATGTCCAACAGCTACGCGAAGGCTGGCTTCTACTGAGAGAGCGCCGTCGAAGCCGATGAAATGGAGGAATCCCATTGCCCCTGCTTGACGCCGTTAGGGCGGCCGGAATCATGCCACCAGCTTCGGCACCACAACCGACTAAGAAGCGCTATTCGGAAATGCTGTCTGCCGCGTTGGCCATTGAGTTAGCTGCGGGACTGCGGTCAATCGGGTTTCCGGGGGTGAGGCCTCTGCGCGGAGGCCCAGGCGAAGTGGAGTTTCAGGGCGGCTTAGGACCGAAAAAGGTGGATGTCTCCTACGCCGATGAACGGCATGGGCTGTTGGCGGCCGTTTCGATCAAGTCGATCTGCTTCGAGCCATACGGAAAGAACTTGAAGAATCGCTTCGGGGATCTCTGCACCGAGGCGATCACCCTCCACATGCGGTTTCCCTACTCGGTGGTATGTGCCCTGTTTGCCATGCCGGAAGATGCCGACCTTGATAGAACTGCACTGCGGAAGATATCGACTTTCCAGCGAGCGGCAATGTTGTTCGGCACCATCTCCGGCCGGCAGGACTACTCGTCGGCTGGAGAACGCTTCGAAGACGTGACCATGATGCTCTTCCGCCCGATTCGTGAGGATGGCGGGACACCCGAGGTCAAGCTCTTCGCAGCCGGCACCAAACAGAATCTCCAGGAACTAACCGAGGAGCAGTACTTCGCTCACTTCAGGGAACTGTATAACCTCCGCAATCCACACGCACAGATCGGCATAGAAGAATAGTCGTTTCGATCAGGAAGCAGGAGCCGTCTCCACCGCTCGGCGGGCGGCCAGCAGGTTCCCCTCCGGCACAGTCAGCGGAAAGGTGCAGCCTGCCGCAACGATCAGGCGGCGACCACCCATCTGCGCGATGGCGTCGTGAACCTGGGACTCCACCTCGGCCGGCGTCCCAAAGTGCAGCAGCCTGTACTGCTCCACCCCTCCTACCAGCGCCCCGGAAAAGATCTTGGCGGCCTCGGCCAGGGTGGGTCCCGCGGCCCGATCGTGCCAGTTGATCGCCTGCACCGGGTAGTCCGCCACCTGGGCGAACATCGGATGCTGCCCATGTAGGTGCAAGACGTTGAACCAACCAGCTGAAGCCGCCTGCAGCACCGCCAGGTCGTATGGACGGCCGAAGCGACGGTACTCCTCCTCGCTCATCGCCTCGAAGCTGGCGGCCGCCGTGGACATGAAGATCCCGTCGGCTCCCTCCGCGATCGCCGCCTGAGCGAAGCGAGAGCAGGTTTCGGTCAAGGCATCGAGCGCCCTCTCCACCCGCTCCGGGTCCTGTCTCAGCTGCACCAGGTAGGCTTCGTCGCCGGCCAGGTAGCGGGCCATGCCGATGGGATTGAAGAGGGTCTGGATCACAGGAACATCCTGGTCGCGTCCCTCGACCACCATTCGGATACAGCGCAGCTGCCGGCCATACGCCCCCTTGGTCACGTCCAACGGCTGGATGCGGTCCCAATCCTCGATCTTCTGGATCACCCGCTCCAGATGCTCCCGATCCCCTATGGCGGCCCCCCGGTATGCGTGCTTTGCCCCATAGCCGTCGATGCAGAAGGTGTGGGACGGGGTAACCTTTATGAAGTCGAAGTCGAAGCGACGCTGGAACTCCAGCGTGGCTCGGGCCAGCGATTCGGCCTCCTGATCGTCGATGGGCCAGTGGCGCCAGAAGGCGACCGGCGCTCGATCGACCGGCTCTCCGGCAATGGCTGCTTGGATACGCGCTCGCTTCCTCATCTCGCGGCCTCCCTGGCGCTCGCACGCTTTTCTACTACTTGCGGCTCTTCTCCATGATCTCCTTGCTCACCGAGGCCGGCACCGGCTCGTACTGAGCGAACTCCATGGTGTAGGTCCCGCGACCGCTGGTCATGGAGCGCAGCTCCGTGGCGTAGCCGAACATCTCGGCCAGCGGGACCAGCGCCTTCACCGCCTGCATCTCCCCTCGAGCCTCGATCCCCTGGATCTGGGCCCTCCGCGAGCTGATGTCGCCCATGATGTCGCCGAGGTGCTCATCCGAGATAACCACCTCGACCTTCATCATCGGCTCCAGCAGCTGAGGTCCCGCCTTGTTGGCCGCGTTCTTGAAGCCCATGGAGCCGGCGATCTTGAAGGCCATCTCCGAAGAGTCGACCTCGTGGTAGTCGCCGTCCACCAGGGTGGCTCGAACGTCCACCATGGGGTACCCCGCCAGGACGCCCGTTTCCATGGCTTCCTTGGCGCCGGCCCCGACGGCCGGAATGTACTCCTTGGGGATGACGCCACCCACGATCTTGTTGACGAACTCGAAGCCCGACCCTGCCGGCAGCGGCTCCACCTCGATCCAAACGTCGCCGAACTGGCCGTGGCCACCGGTCTGTCGGACGAAGCGACCCTCGGCCTTGGCCGGTCGGGTGATGGTCTCCCGGTAGGCTACCTGAGGGGTGCCGACTCGGGCGTTCACCTTGAACTCCCGCAGCATCCGGTCGACGATCACCTCCAGGTGCAGCTCGCCCATGCCCCAGATCAGGGTCTGCCCCGTCTCGGGATCGGTCCGCACCCGGAAGGTGGGGTCCTCCTCGGCCAGCCGGCCCAGTGCCGTGCCCATCTTGTCCATATCCGCCTTGCTGGCGGGCTCGATCGCCACCGAGATCACCGGCTCCGGGAAGGTGATCGACTCCAACAGGATCGGATGGGCCTCATCACACAGGGTGTGGCCGGTGATACTGTACTTCAGACCCACCACGGCGGCGATGTCTCCAGCCGAAACCTCGGACACGTCCTCCCGATGGTTGGCGTGCATCTGTAGCAGGCGACCGATCCGCTCCCGCTGGCCCTTGGTGCTGTTGTAG
>JAJYNT010000008.1 GCA_021786215.1 Chloroflexota bacterium
AGACCTGCCAGGGATTGGCCCCATCAACCTCGGCGACCTCGACAAAGTCACGGGGGATCGTCTGCAGCCCGGCCAGGAAGAGCACCATCGCGTAGCCCACCTGCTTCCACACGCCGACGACCATGATGGCTGGCAGCGCCCACTCGGTCGTGGCCAGCCACCCCGGGGCGGGCAGGGAAAGGCTGCGGATCAACCAGTTGACCACGCCGAGACTTGGCTCGAACAACCACCGCCACACATACCCGGAGGCTACCATCGAGGCAACCACCGGCACGAAGTACGTCGTGCGAAATAGCCCCTTGCCGCGCAGCCACTTGGCGTTGAGCGCGACCGCGACCCCGAGGCCGAGAAGCAAGATGGCGGGCACAACACCAGCAGTCCAGACCAACGTGACCTTGAGAGACTGCCAGAAGACGGGGTCGCCGACCATCCTCAAGTAATTGCCGAGCCCGATGAACTCCTTCTTGCCAAACACGGGCCACGCCTGGAGGCTGAGCCAGAAGGCAAAGAACAGCGGATAAACATCGATCAGGGCGAAAAGGATCAGCGTCGGGGCGAGGAAAATGTAAGCCCACATAATGCGCCGGGTTCGTCTGTTCATAATGCATCCTCCAGATAGGGGCGCGCCGCCGGCGGAAGTATCCGTCAGCGGCGCGCTACTCTGGCGACTATTTGGGGCCAAGGATCTTCTGGATCACTTCGTTTTCGGCTCGGGCGGCTTCTTTCACAACCGTGTCAACCGGTTCACCCTTGATGACGATACTCTCCCACTCCTTGGCCTGGATGTTGTCGACTTCCGTCTGTCCCACCTGCTGCACAGGGCGCGAGTACTGCATCGAGTCGAGAGCCACTTTGGCGTTGGCGTCGTAAGCGAGGGCAGGGTCGTTGACCAGCTCCTTGAGAGAGGGCAGGTCGCCCGCCTCCTTGTTCCACTTGAGTTGGGCAGCCTTGTCGGTCAGGGACTGCACCCACTTCCAGGCGGCCTCTCTGTTCTTGGACTCCGCGTTGACTACGTAAGCCCAGGTGTGAAGAGGCGTGACAAGCTTCTTGCCGGCCGGCACAGGAGGCGGCGCGGCGATCCAATTGATCTTGCTCTTCTCCAGGCGGGCACGCGTGACGGGATGGTTGATGTAAAAGACCGCCTTCCCTTGCTCGAATTTGAACTGACCGGTGAGGAACTGGGGTGAATCCACTGCCTTCGGCCCAGTCATCAGATCGGCCACGACCTTCCAGGCAGCCAGACCTTGAGGGCCATCGTACATCACCTTGCGGTTAGCCGCGTCCACCACAGGACCGTCTATGAAGGAGTACATCGCGTCGGTGAAGACGGCCCAACGATACCGCGTGTCCAACCCAGCCTGGATGATCGCACCCGATTGGTCACGCTTGGTGCATTTCTGGGCCTGGGCTTCGAGCTCATCCCAGGTAGCGGGCGGCTTGGCCGGATCGCCGCCGCACTGCTTGAGCAGGTCTGTGTTTATGAACAGGATGAGTGTCTGCACGTCCGTCGGCAGGCCGTAGTACTTGCCGCCCGCTTTCCATCGTTCGACAGACGCAGGCACGAAGGCATCTTCGATCTGCTTCGCGGTCATCACACTGTCCGGAACGGGTGCGATGCTGCCCGCGTGGATCAACTGCTCCGACATCTCCATCGGGACCTGGAACACGTCCGGCCCGGTCTTGGTCGACAGCGCGGTGATCAGCTTGTCGAAGTAGTTGTCGTAAGGAATGGTTTCGGCCTTCACCGTGACGCCCGGGTTCTTGTCCATAAACTCTTTGGCGAGCTCCTGAACGACCGGGGCGCGTCCCGGGTCATAGTGCTGCCAGTGGACAATAGTGACTGGAGCGGCTGGTGCTTGCGTTGCAGGCGCCTGCGCAGCAGGCACTTGTGTTGCCTGAGCTTGCGCCGCTGGAGCTTGAGTTGCTGGAACCTGGGTTGTTGGAGCTTGGATCGCGGCGGGAGCGCAACTCAGCACTGTCAGACCAGCGATCAGCACCACGAACGCCAAGAAGATGCGTTTCATCGGCGATTCTCCCTTGAGTTCACACTCCTGAAATGTGGCATAGCTAGACAACAGGTTCGTGACGAGTGAAGCGCGTGCCAAACCCAAACGATTGGCCTCACCCCCTCTCTCACGTCAGCCGCAACAGCCGCGCGGCGTTATCGTGGAAAATCAGCCGCCGATCATTCTCCGCCAGCCCGATCTGGCAACAAACCCGCCACTGATCTTCCAGGTAGCGGACAGCGAAGCCTCGCGGAAACCATTCCGAATCGGATCCGAAGACAATCCGTTCCGGCCCCACGGTTTCGACGAACTTGCGGAACAAGTCGGACACCGTCACCGAATAGGGCATCCAGCGCACCCACTCGTTGTTGCCGGAGGTGTCCACGTAGATATTGCGGCACGCCCACGCCAGGTGGAGCAACTCGCGTGGATAACCGCACCCGAAATGCGGCACGACGAACGGGACATCCGGGAACCCCTTCGCCACATCGTGCAGAGCGAGGGGATTGATGTTCACGTGATTAGCAATGCCACCGCCTCCGCCAAGCACGCCGAAATGGATCAAGACCGGAATCCCGAGTTCTTCAGCAACGCGCCAGACGGGATCAAGCACCGCATCGTCGATGCGACCGCGCAACGCCGGCGCCAGGAGCTTGTATCCGCGCAGGCCGAGGTCGACTACGGCATGGCGAAGCTCGTCAGCCGCATTGGGGGCAAAGGGATCGTGGTGGGCGAAGCCAACGAAGCGATCGGACTTCGTCCCCACCACATCGGCCAGCAAGTCGTTCCCTCCCCCGGTGACGAAGACGATTCTCTCCAGCTCGTAGCGATCCACTTCGTCGGCCCAACGGTGCGCCTGTGCCTCAGGCGAAGGTACATCGGCTTCAGGGAAAGGGAACGAATATGCATGCCACCATTGCTCTTGGCACCACCGAGCGTCGGCGCGCAGGCGGGTCAACTTTTCCGCACCAAATCTTGCCGCGTACTCGGCCTCCCAGATGTCCATGTACGACTCACGTGCAACCGGAAAGTGGGCGTGGAAGTCAATTATGGGAGTACCCCAACGGTTCACGATCCACCTCACTCGGTGACGAACACAAACTCGTCCGTCGCGTGGATGGCGTAGGCAATTGCCCCTTTTAGGGCAGCGTCCTCGCCAAGTGGCGAAACCACAATGGGCGGGAGATCGGGAACGGTGCCCCGCAGAAGTCCGTGGATCCGGTCGATGAAGAGATCGGACGAGCGAAGAAGGCCACCATTCAGGATCACAATATCGGGATCAAACAGGTTGATGGCGTTGCTGAGACCGATAGCGAGGGCGTCGGCCGTATCGGACACGATTTGTTGCGCAACCTGGTCGCTCTGACGCGCCGCCTGACAGACTTCTTCGGCGGTAAGCAGCGAAAGATCACCGTGGACGAGACTGCGCATCTGACTGGGTCGACCGTCGGCGAGAAGAGCACGAGCCCGCTCGGCGACCGCTGACGCCGCCGCCAGCGACTCCAGCGGACCGAACCCGTCAAAGGTCCGTCCCAATTGCGAGCGATCTGTGATTACGTACCCGATCTCGCCCGCCGAGTTGGTCCTGCCACGATACAAGCGTCCGTCGACAATCAACGCTGCACCGATACCGGTTCCAATCGACACGCAAATCAGGTTGCGCAGCCCTTTGCCAGCCCCGAACCAGAGTTCCCCCAACGCCGCCAGATTCACGTCGTTCTCAACAAAGGTCGGGATGCCGAACCGTTCTCTGACTATCTGTTCGAGAGGCAAGTCGCGCCAGCCCAGGGCTGGGGCCCACACCACCGTTCCGTCACCTCGGACGACACCCGCCACGCCGATCCCAATCCCCCGAATCCTGCTCTGAGTCTCGCCGATGGCTGCCCGCGAGGCGCTCAGGAGTTCTTCGATGACTGTCAGCAATCTGTCCAGATTGCTAGCCTTCGAGTTTCCGGCTTCGGACGATAAGGCGCGCTGGCGGGCCAGCAACTCGCCCTCCAGGTCAGCCACCGCACCGGCAATCTTCGTCCCCCCCTGATCCACACCAATAATGAAGCTAGCTTTGTAGTTCAGTTGAAGGAGGATGGGCTTCCGGCCTGTGATCGAGCTGCCTTGGGCGACCTCAACGACGAGATTCTCGTCGAGGAGCTTCTGAACGATACGTGTAACGGTTGCCGCGCTCAGACGAAGTTGTTTGGCCACTTCGACGCGTGATATTGGCCCCTGGTTACGAATCAGGTCAAGAATGGCAGACTGGTTCAGCCTGTAAAGTAGGGCGGGCTCCCCGGGTGAAGACATAGCAGTGCGCATCTCCGTTAGTTCCGCGACCTTGTCTCGGCAGGTCCCGTTACTTACTTTCAGAAATTAACCATCGGCGCCAATCTAGCACGTGGAAGGGTGCCTGTCAATAGATTTGTCACTGCTCAGGGAAAATGGGCTCTCCCGCACTTTTCGGGATCGCGGCCGATCCGCCAGCAGGTCATGCCGACCATCACCATCTTTGGCCATCACCACGCCTTTCCGCATGATCGAAGGCAGACGGCCGCAGCACACGCTGGGAGTCTGTGAGTCAATGCCTCCGACGGCAGTGCCGGACCGCGATGCTTGGCCTCTCAGTGTCGATCTGGAGACGCCAACTGTTTGGCCACGTTGGTCACCGCGCATCAATCCGGGGACTCTGAGTTCTGGATTACGCCGCTACTGACTCGATCTGAGGAAAGGGGAGTCTGGTGGGAAGATCCCCTTTCCACAAGGTTTGGCGTATCCCCGTACTCCGGTCATCCGAGTTGTGCCGAGTAAGACCCGGCGGAGCAAGAGATCGAACGTGGCCTTCCAGTTGACTGTTGGACCATGGCAGCCGAAAGGCAACCTCGACGGCAGCCCGATCGTTCTGGATACCGTTGGCTAGTCCTATGAAGGTGGCGATATCGCTCGCCTGGGCATCGTGTAGCCACCCGCCCAGAGCCACCAGGTCCCGATCCTTCAGCAGTTGCCGGAACCGCTGGAGGAGATCGTAGCCAAGGGCAAGCTCATCGTCTTTGGCGAGCAGCTTCTCCAGGAGGAGTTGCTCATCAGCCTTCAGCTTGTCCGGAGGCTTCAGGCAGATCCACCGCATGGACGTGCGCCTGGTCAGCCACCTGACCTTGCGTCGCTCCTTCTTCGGCAGCTTCGGCTTCTTTGGCCCTCGCCAAGGCTGGACCGCTTGGGCCAGCAGGGAGCGACTGCCCTGATAACCCTGGGAACTGATCTTCAGGAACAGACGGTTGACGTTGGTGCAGCCCTCCTGCCAGCGATCCTGGAGGCAGCCCACTTAGGGTTGAAGGGTCGGCGAGGAGAGACCACCCGGGCGAGGCCGCAGGAACCGGTTGCGAGGGGGTTCGGGGCTTGCCAAGAGGGAATGCACCGGCCTGCGGCAGATGCCCACCTCTCGGGAGATCTGACGAATACTCGCTCCTGCTTGGCGGAGATCACGTACCTTCTCCCATCGGGCTATCCTTGCTGCCCGGCGCTCCGCTTCGTAACGCTTGGTCGGGCTCAAGGGCTTTTCCGGCGACATCTCAACCTGCGCCCTTTGGCCTTCGGGCTCAACCTCCACGGACGGTTCCTCTGGGGCTTCCTGCTCGCTCACCGAGGATTCTGGGGTCTCCACGCCCAATCGGCGCCCCGAAGCATCCCGTCCAAAGCGCTGAGGCGTTCTGGAGCAGGTGGAAGCGGTAGGCCACCTGGACGGCATCCGGGGCACCCGCCGAGGCTCCGTCGCCGTGGGCTCCCGACCGGTCTCGGGAAATGACCTCTATCTCAGGGTGCTCTTTCAGCCATGCAGTTAGGGTTTCGGCGTCGCGGTCTTCCACCAGATCGACAGGGTGGTGGGTTTCCAAGTCGACCAGCTCGGAACCGGCCCCTTGCTGACTGAGCTATCGTAGCCTCGTGCCGGCGAGCGCAGGTTTTCCACGCACGGCCCTTTTCTGTATAATGAGTGCCGCTACACTGCGGCGGACGAGCCTTGTTCCTCTTTGCTTCGGGTACAACCCCGGTGTCCGAAGCGGTCCCTTCCCGAGCGGGCTTGGGGCGCGAGTGGAGCCCATTAGCGAGGATAGGGTTCGCCGTTCCCACTTATCGCGAGGATACCTCCTTGCTTGTCTACGTAGCTCGCCGATTGCTCTTTCTTGTCCCTGTCCTTTTGGGTGTGACCCTTCTGGGGTTCGTCCTGACCCGAGTTCTGCCCGGCGACCCGGCCATCTTCTTGGCGGGCGAGCAAGCCACCCCCGACGCCGTGCAGAAGATCCGATCCAACCTGGGGCTCGATCGGCCGCTACCCGAGCAGTACGTCAGCTACATGGACGGGCTGCTGCACGGCGACCTCGGATACGCCTGGCACACCAGCCACACGGTGGTGGAAGATTTTCAGAAGCGCTATCCGGCCACGGTGGAGCTGACTCTGGCCAGCATGCTGCTGGCCGTGGTCATCGGCATCCCGATGGGTCTCCTGGCGGCGGTGCGACGTGGAAGCTGGTTCGATCACGTTTCCCGATTGCTATCCCTGGGTGGTGC
>JAJYNT010000464.1 GCA_021786215.1 Chloroflexota bacterium
ATCAGAGTCGCCTGCTTCACGTTACGCTCCGGCATAGTCCGCCCGCGGCGAGCGAAGAAAGCTCTCAGTTCCGCCTCCAACTCAGGCTGAACGACCATCTCTTCGCCCAATAGCTCGGAGATGGATTCTCGGGTTAGGTCGTCGCCTGTGGGACCGAGCCCGCCGCTGATCACGATCAGATCCGACCGCTCCCACCCTCGACGCAAAGCGTCGACCAACCGGCCCTGGTTGTCCCCCACCTGGCTGATCCAATAGACATCGATGCCAAGAGTGGACAGCGACTGGGCCAGCCACGGGGCATTGGTATCTACCAGCTGCCCCAGCAGCAGCTCTGTGCCCACCGAAAGGATTTCTGCTCTCATTCCCTCATCCTCTGCCGTGTAGTGCGTAGAGGTGGTTCACTGGCCCGTGACCCTTTCCAATCGCGTAAGCATAGCGGATGGCCGCGGTAATATACTCCTTGGCTGCGGCCACGGCATCAGCCACATCCCGACCCAGGGCCAGGTACGCAGCGATGGCCGCTGACAACGTGCAGCCAGTCCCATGAGTGTTGCTGGTGTTGATGCGGGGGCTGCTGTAAGGGATGAAATGTCCACCATCGAACAGCCAGTCGACCGCATCGCCGGAAGTATGTCCACCCTTTACCAGCACGTAGCCGGGTCCAAGCTGATGAATGCGCCTGCAAGCCTCATGCACTTCTTGCTCGTTTGTGATCTGCATTCCGGCCAGCACCTCTGCCTCCCGAAGGTTGGGGGTGATCACCAGGGCCAACGGCAACAATCGAAACTTCACCGCATCGATGGCATCTTCCCTGAGCAGGAGGTCACCACTGGTGGCCACCATCACCGGGTCGACGACAACCTTGGAGACGCCATGCTGCCGAATCTTGCCGGCGACTGCATCAATGATCTCCGAATTGGACAGCATGCCCGTCTTCATGGCGTCTATGCCGATGTCGAAAGCTATGGCATCAAACTGCGCCTCGACGAAAGCTGGAGGAATATCGAGGATCCCGCTCACCCCTTGGGTATTCTGAGCGGTGAGAGCGGTGATGGCAGAGCTTCCGTGCACCCCTATCGCCGCGAAAGTCTTCAAGTCGGCCTGGATCCCGGCACCCCCCCCGGAGTCAGACCCCGCCACGGTCATAGCTGTCTTCATGATCCCCCCGTTCACAGCCATCGGCCTGCACCGAACCGAAGCCAGCAAGGTCGGTGGGCTAGAGCAGAACGGTATGAAGTGTATTCCATCGTCGCCACCCTGCCAAGGGCAAAAATCGGTCTGACCCGCGATGGAGTGGCGGCTGCGCAAGAAGGCATGGTCCGCGAGGGCGGGGGTCCAGGCATCCCATCTCCCCGTGAGGCCACTCCTCCACACCAACGTGGATCCCTGGATGCCCGATCAGGTCGGGCATGACGGTCTGAGGAAAGGGGCTATTGAGCCAGATATTCCACCATCGCACTCACTAGTCCCGGAATAGTGTGCTCAGAGGCTACCAGATCCACCCTGATCCCTAGCTCTCTGGCAGTGGAAGCTGTGATGGGCCCGATGCAGGCGACCGCTGTTCCTGCTAGAAGGGACACCGCGTCCTCGCCCAACCCCGCGACGAAATATCGGACCGTCGAGGAGCTGGCGAATGTCACCGCATCCATCTGGCCTGTGGACATCCAATCTCTGAGTCGGGAAAGGTCGCTCCTGGCCGGCACCGTCCGATAAGCGACGACATTGTCTACCAGGGCACCTGCCCTCTCCAGTTCTATCGCCAGGGCCTCCCTCGCGAGGTCGGCTCTGGGCAGTAGGATCTTGCGACCGGCCACCCCCGAGGACACCAGCGCCGCCGCCGCCGCCTCGGCTACAAACTCCGCGGGCACCAGATCCACCTTCAGGTGATACCCGCGGAGCTCCTGCGCTGTGGCCGGCCCGATGGCAGCGAGTCGAGCCCCTCCGAATGCTCTCACGTCTAATCCAAGGGCCTCTACCCTATCCAGAAGGGACTTCACTCCGTTCACGCTTGTGAATACAACCCAGTCGTATCCGCTCAGCCTCGCGATGGCCGCGTCCATCTCCTCGTATGACTCAGGAGGAACTATCTCCAGAACCGGCACTTCCACCGGGTCGGCGCCCTGCTCCCGTAGCAACTCCGACAGGCTGCCGGCCTGATCGCGGCTGCGCGTCACAACAATGCGCTTCCCGAACAGGGGGCGGTTGTCCCACCAACGAAGCCGCTGACGCAAACCCACCACACCGCCTACCACCACGATTGCAGGGGGCCGAACACCCGCTTTGCGGACCGTATCGACTATGTCAGACAGGGTGCCATCCACGGTCCTTTGCTGGGGCCAGGTTCCCCATCGGATAACCGCGACAGGCGTGCTCGCGGGAAGTCCATTCGCCGTCAACTGTTGGACTATCGTCTCGAGGTTGGTCAGACCCATAAGAAAGACCAAGGTGCCGGCACCGGTGGACAGTTTGTCCCAGCGCACGCTCGACTCCGTCTTCGTCGGGTCCTCGTGTCCGGTGACCACGGCGAACGAGCTGTTCTGTCCCCGATGGGTGACCGGGATCCCCGCGTAGGCAGGAACAGCCACCGCTGAAGTAACGCCTGGGATCACTTCAAAGGGAACACCGGCCGTCACCAGCGCTTCGGCCTCCTCACCCCCACGACCAAACACGAAGGGGTCACCGCCGTGCAGTCGAACGACGGTCTTGCCTTCCAGCGCCTCGGAGACCAGCAGTTTGTTGATTTCCTCCTGCGGACGTGTGTGGTGATTCGCGGACTTGCCGGCGTAGATCCGCTCGGCATCGGCACGCATGTGCCGGTCGAGCAGCAGTGAGTTCGCCAGTCTGTCGTACACGACTACGTCAGCTCGACCCAACAGCTCGGCACCCCGAAGGGTGAGGAGATTCGGGTCACCGGGGCCGCCCCCAACCAAATAGACCTTCCCGATCATGACTGAACCTCCCCAAGCAGTTGGGCAGCACCCCTGGCCAGCAGCCTGTTGGCAATCCGCTCTCCGACGGCAGCGCCGTCTCGGTGGCCTCCCGACTCCCGTTCCCGCAACACCCTGCTCCCGTCTGGGCTCGCCACCAGCGCGTCCATAACAAGCCCTGAGTTCTCGAAACGGCAAAGACAGGCCATTGGAAGCTGGCAGCCTCCTCCCATCACCCGTAGAAAAGCCCTCTCAGCCTCGGTAGCGCTTCGAGTGGCAGGGTCGTTCAGCACCGATAGCGTCTCCATAACCTCCTGGTCATCCTCTCGGATCTGAACCGCCAGCGCCCCCTGGCCTGGAGCCGGCAAGCAAACGTGCAGGGGCAGGTACTCGGTAACCCTCGATGCGTACCCTAACCGCCCCAATCCCGCCGCAGCTAGCACCACGGCGTCCAGGTCCTCGCCCTCGGCCTTCCGAAGCCTGGTATCGACGTTGCCTCGCAAAGGCACGATCTCCAGATCGGGGCGATAGGCCAGCACTTGCGCCCGACGGCGCGAGCTACTGGTGCCTATCCGGGCACCGGCGGCAAGCTCCGACAGAGGCAGCCGGTGCCGGGAGATGGTCACGTCCCGCGGATCCTCTCGCTCCGGCACCGCAGCGATCACCAGGCCCGGCGCCATCGTCGAAGGAAGATCCTTCATGCTGTGAACGGCCAGGTCGATGCGTCCCTCCGACAGTGCCCTCTCTATCTCCTTGACGAAGAGACCCGTGCCCCCGATCTGCCACAAGGGCGCACCGGCCCTCACGTCGCCCTCCGTCGAAATCTTCTCAATACGCAAACGCAAGCCGGGCCACTTCAACGCGAGTTGATCGACGACCCAGTGTGCCTGCCACATCGCCAGCGCGCTACCCCGCGTGCCCACCACCAGATCTCGCATCCTTATGTAATCCTCCAGCCCTTCTCACCTATCGCAAAGGGGTGGGTCTCACCCACGATCGTTCTGTGCCAACTTCAGGATCTCCTCTATTCGGACCCGAGCGGCCTCTTCGCCGCTGGACCGAAAGAGATCGAAGGCATTTGATTCAACCACTTCACTCCAGAATGCTTCCCGTTGGTCACTCAGCGGAAGCTCCCGCCGTATCCTTTGTCGTAGAGAAGCCAATAGCTGCAGGAAGGGGCCATATTCCGGCACCAGCAGCTCCTCCAGCTTCCTGCGGAGCTGCTTGGCGAGTGCCGGGCTCATCCCTCCCGTGGATATGGCCAGAGTCAACCCTTCTCGCTGAATTGTCGAAGGAACGATGAAGTTGCACAGCTCTGGGGCGTCCACCACGTTCGCCAGGAGGTTCAGACGAGATGCCTCGGCAGCGACTGCTCGGTTGATGTCCTCATCGGAAGTCGCGGCCACAACCAGAAAGCTGCCCTCCAGATCACCTGATCGATACTCTCGCGGCTCCAGAACGACTTGACCCACGGCAGCCAAGTCCCTCAGCCTCCGGTCAAGTTGCGGGGCAATCACGGTGACCACCGCTCCTGAGGCCAGCAGCTTCTCCACTTTCCGCAAGGCCACCTCACCGCCACCGATGACAGTGACTCTTCGGCCCTCCAAGTCGAGAAAGACCGGAAAGTAGCTGTGGGGATGCGCCCTCACCCTCTCGGTCACCTTGAACCAATGCCTTTCTAAGCCGCCTCTCACCTCTTCATGAGGGAGACGCGATGCGCATCCTCTACCGAACGGGTTCGCCGGCGAGGGCCCTTCCATTCGAGGGCACGGACACACCGCGTAGGACCTGCTTCAAGAATTGCCCGGTGAAAGAGTTGGGATCGTCCGCCACCTCTTCCGGGGTACCCGTGGCCACAACCCATCCGCCGGCATCGCCGCCCTCCGGTCCCAGATCGATGATCCAGTCGGCAACCTTGATCACATCCAGGTTGTGCTCGATCACGACAACGCTGTTTCCGGCATCCACCAATCGGTTCAGGACATCAAGCAGTCGTCCCACATCCGCGAAGTGGAGCCCGGTGGTTGGCTCGTCCAGGATATAGAGGGTACGGCCTGTGGCCCTCCTGGACAACTCGGAGGCTAGCTTCACACGCTGGGCCTCGCCACCCGATAGGGTCGTTGCCGGCTGCCCCAAGCGAACGTAACCCAGCCCGACGTCGTTCAGCGTGGACAGTTTGTTCCTGATGATGGGAATGTTCTCGAAGAATCCCAGCGCCTCCTCCACCGTCATCTCCAGCACGTCGGCGATGGTCTTCCCCTTGAATCGGACCTCTAGCGCCTCCCGGTTGTACCGTTTCCCCTTGCACACCTCACAGGGCACGTACACGTCCGGCAGGAAGTGCATCTCTATCTGGATGATGCCCTCACCGTGGCAGGCCTCACACCGACCACCCTTAACGTTGAAGGAGAAACGGCCAGGCAGATAACCTCTCATGCGCGCTTCCGGCAGCGACGCGAACAGCTCGCGTATAGGTGTGAAGGCGCCGGTATAGGTGGCCGGGTTTGAGCGTGGCGTCCGGCCTATGGGCGATTGGTCGATGTCTATGACCTTGTCCAGGTGCTCCAAACCATCGATCCGGTCATGGGCTCCCGCTCGCTCCTTGGCCCGGTAAAGGGTCTGGGCGAGACGGCGAAAGAGGATATCTGAAACGAGACTGCTCTTCCCGGAGCCGGACACCCCGGTGACAGCTACGAATCTCCCCAACGGGAAGGACACGTCGACGTTCTTCAGGTTGTTCTCACGGGCTCCGAAGACCCGCAACTCTTTTCCGTGGCCCTGCCGCCGCCGAGGAGGCACCGGGACCATCATGTCGCCACCCAGAAACCTGCCGGTGAGGGAATCCGGACAAGCGATCAGATCCGCCACGCTGCCCGCGGCCACCAGTTCACCACCATGCTCCCCGGCTCCTGGGCCGATGTCGATGACGTAGTCGGCACTGCGGATCGTTTCTTCGTCGTGCTCGACGACGATCAGCGTGTTGCCCAAATCCCGCAGGCGGGTCAAGGTCTGGATCAGTCGGTGATTATCCCGCTGGTGCAGCCCGATGCTCGGCTCATCCAGGATGTACAGCACCCCCATCAGACCCGATCCAATCTGAGTAGCCAGCCGGATGCGCTGGGCCTCGCCACCCGACAGGGTGGCCGCGGTCCGGTCCAGGGTCAAGTAGTCCAGCCCCACGTCCACCAGAAACCCGAGCCGCGCCTTGATCTCCTTGAGGATCTGTCGGGCAATCAGCATGTCCCGTTCGCCCAGCGGGCGATCCTCGTCTGGGAAGCCGGCCGGCGCGAAGGCGACTCCTCGAAAAGCGCCAGGCTCCCCCTCCAGGAAGCGGAAGAACTCCAGTGCTTTCCACACCGAGAGCCTGGTCACCTCCACGATCGATCGACCCGCCACAGTCACGGCCAGCACTTCAGGCTTCAACCGTGCCCCTCCACAGGCCGGACAGGGCTTGCTGGACATGTACCGCTCTATCTCCGACCTGATGAAGTCTGAGTCGGTTTCCCGGTAGCGGCGCTCCAGATTCGGGATCACCCCTTCGTAAGCCATGTTGTACTCGTGGGAACGACCATCTCGATGTCGGTGCCTCACACGGACTCGCTCGCCG
>JAJYNT010000400.1:0-3754 GCA_021786215.1 Chloroflexota bacterium
CTGCGATGGAAGCTAGGAGCTGGGCACGCACTGAGCGATTAGGTGTCATCCTGAGCGATAGCGAAGGATCTCTTCGGTGGAACGTGGAGATGCTTCGCTTCGCTCAGCATGACAGTAACCATCACCTTCACTGTGTCTAAGGACTAGCCATTCCCTTCTGTCACCTGTCCTGCTGGGGCGGGCAAAGCTTCCCCTATCAGGATGAGCTAATGGTGCAACTTCTCGTAAGGCACAACAATCGGAGGATCGTACTAGTTATGGTGTTGTGGTGAGATTGGGATTGGGGATGGGATGGGGAGGTCAGGAGGGAATGGCCAGGCTGATCATGCAGCCGCTGCCGGGCTTACTGCTTATCTCCAGGGTCGCGCCGATTAGCTGGGCTCGTAACTGCATGCTGGTCAGCCCGGAATGGTCTCGTCTAGCGCTCGCCTCCAGGGTCTGCGTCACATCGAAGCCCTGTCCTTCGTCGGCTACCGTGACGACCACCTCTCCCGGTTCGAAGCGAAGCTTCACTTCCGCTCGGTCGGCGTTGGAGTGTTCCGAAGCATTCAGTAGGGCTTCCTGGACTATCCTGAACATCGCCAGCTCGACGCTGGAGGGCAACCGTCTTTCCTGCCCCGATATTTGCATCTCGATCTGCATTCGGCCACCCGGCCGAGATTCGGATACGTAGCGACGAAGTGCGGCCGTCAGCCCCAATTCTTCCAGGGCAGGTGGCTGCAACTCCTGTATCAAGAGGCGAGTGGACCTCAACGCTCCGGCGGCCGCCTGTTTCAGTCCGGTTAGCTCCTCTCTGGCCTTGAGAGCGTCGACCCGGACCAGCCGTTCGCAGACCTCGGCCCGGAGGATCAGATCGCTCAGACTCTGCGCCGTACCGTCCTGCAACTCCTTGGACACTCGGTGGTATACGAGCTCAATCGAGGGGATGGTCTTCTCCCCATTTGCCTCGTCGAGGAGGGACGGAGACCCTTTCGGTCCCGAGGACGTGTCAGAGCCATCGGCACCCCGCCCCGCTGAGCCCCAATGGGCAACCGCCTCCAGGAAACCGCCTAGCATCTCCTCGCTCTTCTCCAGACTACTCTGGCGACTACGCAGCTGCTCCAGCTGACTTTGCATCATGAAGAGCCTCATCTGGGCTTCCTGGTAGGCCGCGTACCGCTGCTGAATCTCGGCCCTTGAGAAGGCTTCGATGTTGGATTGAAGCTGGCGCATCTGACCGGAGATCTCCCTGCTTCGCTGAGACAGCCGGTCTACCTCGACGACGGCCTGCTTGATCAGCATCGCGATCTCCTTGTGCTGATTGGCTATCGCCGCCTTCTCCTGCTGAAACCGGGCGACCAGGCTATCTAGCTCATCTTGAGTGGGGGCATCTGATGCGACAGTGTCGACCATTGCTTATGCTGGAAGTTCCTCCATCTTGATCCAACCATGTCGAAGGGCGTACACCACGGCCTGCGTCCTATCGTTGACCGCAAGTTTTCGCAGAATCGAGGTGATGTGGTTCTTGACGGTCTGATCACTGATCTTCAACGTGCGAGCGATCTCCTTGTTACTGTTACCCCTGGCGATCTGCTCCAGAACCTCGATCTCGCGATTGGACAGGGGAATGAAAAGGGGCTCGACGTCCTTGTCGCCGGAGGCGAAATCACTGAACTGCTTCAGCACCTGAGAGGCAACCATCGGCTTGGAGAGGACGCTCTCGTTGATAAGGTACTCACCTCGACTCACCCGCCGGATCCCATCCATCAGCTCGCTCGGCCCCAAATCCTTGAGAAAGTAGGCTGCTGCTCCCACGCGGACCGCGTTGAACAGCTGCTCCTCGTCGTCGTAGGCAGTCATCAATATGACGGCGGTGTGGGGCAGGGCCCCTTTCAGCGCCCGAGCGACCTCCACCCCATCTGGACCTGGGAGATTGACGTCGCTGAGCACGACGTCAGGGATCAATTGCTTGGCGAGCTCCAGCGCTTGCTCACCGTCGGCTGCTTCGCCCACCACTTCGATATCCGGCTCTGCCTCCAGTGCGAAGCGCACGCCCTGTCGAAAGAGCGGATGGTCATCCACTATCAGAATGCGTATCCTATTCTTCTGTGTGGAAGCTCTCTCTGCCATGTTCGTCCGATACTAGGGCAGGGATGCCGGCGGATTATCGCCCCCCAGGCCGACCACTACCGATATCGTCGTTCCCCTGCCCGGTGCGGAGATGATATCCAACTGAGCATCGATCAAGTCAGCTCGCTCTCGCATGCTGATCAGCCCCAGATTCTTCGATTGCCGGCTCGCCACATCTGCCAGGGCGAAGCCCCGTCCGTTGTCCTCTACCGACAGTTGCAGCAGGCTGGTGCTCAGCATTCCTCTCAAGGTGATCTTCGAGGCGTTGCCATGTTTCTGAACGTTCTGCAGCGCCTCCTGGACGATCCGAAACAGCGCCACCTCCTTGGTGGGCATCAGCCGCTCTTGGGTACTCGGTAGCTTCGCCTCCACGGCTATGCCAAAATGCTTTCCGAAGTCCTCCAGGTAACTGCGCAGCGCTTCGAAGAAGCCCCTCTCCGTGAGGCTCGGTGGACGAAGGTCGAAGATGAATCTCCGCACCTCCGTGAGCCCGTCCCGCATGTCCGCCTTGAGCCGAGCCAACTGCTCGCCCAGCTTCGCGGGATCTCGGTCGGCCACGCGCTCCACGAACTCCATCTCGAAGATGGCGTTTGCCATGATCTGAGCCGGACCGTCGTGGATCTCCCTTGCCAGCCTGAACCGCTCCTGCTCGTAAGCCTGGAGGATTCGCTCATGGGAGTCTCCCTGGAGCTCGTCGTCGGCCGGATAGTAGCCGTCCTCACCGTGAAGCAGCCAGCCGCTCTCCTTCTCCAACCGTCGAATCGTAGCGTTCAGCAGTCGCATGGATCGCTGGAGGCGATACACCCTCTCTGCCAGCTCGCTGTGCTTTTCCCGCAGCTGGGTCTCATGTTCCAGTAGGCCGGCTCGGGCCTCCAGGTTTGCTATCGGCTGGGCATCTATCTCGACAAGGCTTGCTTGGGAGTTCAGCAGGACGGTGAGCTCGTCCAGCGATCGCCTGCATTGCTCCCACTCTCCCAGCCGTTGCTGATATCGGAGCCTCGCCTCTTCAGAAAGGGCATGCAGTTTGCGTTGCCCCTCCCGTACCACAGCGTGAGCTGCAGATAGCAGTCTCTTATCCTCTTCGTCCAAGCTGATCACCGGTTAGGGGAGTTGGAGGCTGGCTGCGCCTGGCGGGAGTATAGCATCGGAGCATGCCAGCGGCAAGCTTCGCTACCGCTTTTGAGCTGCAAGTGCTACAATTCCCCAGAGCATTCAGCTATCAGCCATCAGCTATCAGCAGCTAGCGATCAACTCCACTAATGAATATCGGCAGGAGTACCGTTCTTCTTCAGTCACATGTCAAGCTTTTGGTGACTGTTTCAATTACTTCCTTTTGCGAACTCATCTAATGGATTCTGTTCTGTAGCCGGCGGCTGATAGCTGAATGCCAACTTGGGATGGTAAAGGCTGAAGGCTAGTTCAAATGGTCCAATTGCGTGTCGCCTATTCGGTGGAAGAGGGACGCCGCCTACTGTTGACGGATCGCAGCCTGGATCGGGTGACGGTCCCTCCCAGCCTGGCACAGAGGATCCTGGACAGCTTTGGGGAGCCGCTGACGCCGGTCCAGGTGGTGGAGAGGATCGTTGGCGCTGTCAAGGAGGAGGGGGATGCCGGCCTGGAGCGTTACTGCCGGCTGATCGACGGC
>JAJYNT010000400.1:3764-6582 GCA_021786215.1 Chloroflexota bacterium
TTCTATCCCTCGCCCCTTCGCGTCGATCCGTCCGAGATGGAAGCTGCCCTTGAGCGGATCCCCCCCGAGCTGCTCTCGGCTTTCGAGATGGCAGCCCAGCGGGTGCTGGAGTTTCACCGCCGTTCCCTGCGCCAATCCTGGTTCGAGAGCTCGCCAGCCGGTGTGTTCGGGCAGATAGTGAGGCCCCTGGCCAGGGTAGGACTGTACGTGCCGGGTGGTAGCGCTTCCTATCCTAGCTCTCTGTTGATGTCTGCGCTCCCGGCTAAAGCGGCCGGTGTGGAGGAGATCATCGTTTCCACCCCGGTCTCACGGGATGGCAGGGTCCCGGATGTGGTTCTGGCCGCGGCGCGGGTGGCCGGCGTTTCCGCGGTCTATCAGGTCGGGGGCGCCCAGGCCATCGCGGCAATGGCTTATGGCACCGAGAGCGTGCCCAGGGTGGACAAGATTCTGGGTCCGGGCAACCTCTTCGTTGCCCTGGCGAAGCGGGCTGTGTCCGGCACGGTGGGAATAGACGCCATCACCGGTCCCACCGAGACCCTGGTGATAGCCGACCAGTCCGCGGAGCTCGATCAGGTCGCTGCCGATTTGCTTGCCCAGGCGGAGCACGATCCCCTGGCGCAGCCGGTGTTGATAACCACCTCCAAGGAATTGTTTGAAGGGCTTGCCGCGGAGATCGATCGCCAGCTGTTTGCCCTCCGGCGAGCTTCCATAGCTCGGGAATCGTTGGAAGCCCGAGGGGCCGTAGTGCTGGTGGGCGATCTGATGGAGGCCGTGTTCCTGGCCAACGAGTATGCGCCTGAGCATCTGTGCCTGGAGGTAGCGGAGCCATGGGAGCTACTGGACAGGGTGCGGTGTGCCGGCGGGCTATTCCTCGGCCGAATGTCCGTGGAGGCGCTGGGTGATTACGTCGCCGGCCCGAGCCACGTCATGCCCACCGGCGGGAGCGCGCGCTTCTCATCCCCACTGACCACGGACGATTTTCTTAGGGTTAGCAGCCTGTTCGCGGTGAGCCCGGAGGGGTTGCGGGAGTTGGGTCCTTCCGCTATGCAGATGGCCATGGCCGAGGGGTTGGATGCGCATGCGGCCTCCATCGAGCGGAGACTGCAACAGTAGCATGGAACAGGTATCGGAGGTCTCGATGGGGATGGATGGCGAAAGACTGTTGCCCTCGGTTCGGCGGAGCGTGGCGGAGATGGAGGAGTACGTACCCATAAGCACGCCCGAGGCCCTGGCGCAGAAACTGGGACTCCGGCCGGACCAGGTAGTGAAGCTGGACGGCAATGAGAACCCTTACGGCCCATCTCCCAGGGTTGCCAGTGCGCTGGCCGAGTTCACCTCCTATCACCGCTATCCCGACCCCTTGCAGTTGGAGACTCGAACACTGCTGGCCGGCTATGTCGGGGCTCCCGCCGAAATGCTGATGCTCGGCATGGGCTCAGACGAGCTGATAGATACCCTCATGCGGGTCTACCTGGAGCCTGGCGATGAAGTGATCGATCTTCCGCCCACCTTCGGTATGTACGGCTTCAGCGCCCAGATCTCTGGGGCTAGGACGGTCCAGGTGAGCCGTAACGACTCATTCGAGATCGACCTCGATGGCGTGGAGAGAGCCATAACTGACCGGACGAAGATGGTTTTCGTGGCCTCCCCCAACAACCCGTCCGGGAACGTGGCGAGTAGAGATCAGTTGGAACGGTTGCTGGCTACCGGCCGGTTGGTGGTGGTCGACGAGGCCTACGCCGAATTCTCAACCACCACCCTGACCGGCCGGTTGGTGGTGGTCGACGAGGCCTACGCGGAATTCTCAACCACCACCCTGGTTCCACTGGTGGCCGAGCACGAGAACCTTGCGGTGCTGAGAACCTTCAGCAAGTGGGCCGGGCTGGCCGGACTTCGAGTCGGCTACGGGGTCTTCCCGGAAGCTGTCATCCGCCAGATGTGGAAGATCAAGCAGCCCTACAACCTGAACGTAGCGGCTCAAGTTGCCGTTCGGGAGTCGGTGGCGGATCTGGATCGGCTACGGGCCAATGTGAGGCTGATCGTGGCGGAGCGAGAGCGGCTTCGCGGCGAACTCGACAGGTTTGCGTTTCTGCACGTCTATCCGTCGGAAGCCAACTTTCTTCTCTGCGATCTCCTGGAGGGCGACGCCGTCGATCTGGTGGAGTTCCTGGCTGCTCGAGGGATTATCATCCGATACTTTAGGAAGCCACGGCTGTTGAACTCGGTTAGGTTCAGCGTAGGGCTCCCGGAGCACACAGATATGATCGTCTCCGCCCTGCGAGACTGGCAGGCAAAGTAGCTCCCCATCCTGATTGTTCTGTCCATCCTGTTCGTCCCGGCGGCAGGGGACAAGCCCCTGCCCTACGGCTAGGGGTTGCGGAGCGGCGAGCTCAACCGCGTTACGGAGGAACGCTAGAATGGATCTGGTGAAGAGACAGGGCAGCTACAGCCGCAAGACCTCAGAAACCGACGTATCGGTATCCTGGGTGGTGGACGGCGCCGGCGAATGTCGAGCCGACACCGGCATAGGCTTCCTGGATCACATGCTGGCTCAACTGGCCAAACATGGGCTGTTCGACCTGGAGGTCACGGCCCGGGGTGATCTCCACGTGGACGAGCACCACACTATTGAGGACGTCGCGATCGCCCTGGGGCGGGCGCTGGACAGGGCACTGGAGGATCGGCGAGGCCTCAACCGGATGGGCGACGCTCTGGTCCCCATGGATGAGGCCCTGGCCCGTGTCGCGGTGGACCTGGGGGGCAGGGGTTTCGCCGTGGTGAGTGGCGACTTTTCTCCTGCTGGGGCCGGGGGCTTCCG
>JAJYNT010000410.1 GCA_021786215.1 Chloroflexota bacterium
CCAGTTGCGAAGCCGGGCGGGGGCTGACGCCGAGGATCCCATCAGCCCTAGCGCCTTCGGTGTGTCTGCAGTCATTTTGCCTCCCTCTGGCTCACGACATTGCTGCTGATCTCGGGAGTTGGCGTGGCTTCGCCCGCAATGTGGCTGCAGTCATGCGGTACCCGAGCTATCGCCATCAACCTGGGTCATGGCCAGCGTGAGGATGAGGAGGTGAGCCACTCCTCATCCTCACCCGGCTTGAGGGTTACTTGGTATAGATGAACCGGGCAACCTCGGGCTTGTCCACGTTCTCGCGCGTTATGAGTTGGTAGCCTGTCGGAATATGCTTCGGGACGCTGGTCACGCCGTCGAGGTGGGCGCTGCCCATCATCACCGCAAGGTAGCCCATATCGAACGGCTTCTGCGCGATGACGAGGTCAACGACCTTGGCCTTAAGCTTGGCGATGGCATCCTCGGTAGCGTCGAACGCCACTACCTTGACCTTGCCCGTCAAACCCATGTTCTGCACGACCTGCCCAGCCCCTTCCGCGCTGAACACATTGGTACCAAAGATTCCGGCCAGATCCGGCACGCGCTGCAGGACCGCCTGCGTCTGCGCCTGCGCCTTGGACGGGTCATCCTGGTTGAAGTCCACGCCCACCAACGTGATGTCGGGGTACTTCTTCAGTTCGTCTTTGAAGCCCTGCACTCGCTGATCTGTTGTGCTGGCGCCCGGCACCGTGTTCTGGACGTAGACCTTTCCCTTTTTCCCTATGGCTTCGGCGAGGGCATCGGCGGCAATCTTCCCACCTTCGACGTTATCCGAAGCTATGTAGGACAGTGGGAACTTCACGGGACCGTTGGCGTAATCGCCATCTCCAATGTACGTGTCAACGGTCAAGATCGGCAAGCCGGTATCGCTCGCTTTCTTGAGCGGAGCTATCATCGCTTCCTTGTCGGTTGGGGCAAGGAACAGGAAATCCAGGTCGCCGCGAGCGACCAGGGCATCCAGCATGGGAGCTTGCACCGTGGTGTTCCACGTGCTCGGAATCTGGGTGATGAGCTCTATGCCCAGCTCATTCGCCGCTAGCTGTGCCCCACGCTGGATGGTGTAGTAGAACGGATCCTGCACCCCCGCAAGGAACGCGAATTTGCGCTTCTTGCCTGTGGTTGCGGGCTTTGCCTGAGCGGCCTTAGCGGGTTGAGCGGCTGCTGCGGCCTGTGCAGGCTGAGCGGGGGCCGCCGCGGCAGCCTGCGTAGGTGCCGCTTGTTGGGCCGCGGGTTTCGCCTGGGAAGCGGGCGTCGGTGACTGCGCGGGTGCCGAAGCGCAGGCAACGCCGAGCAGGGTGAGAACAACGACAACGCCTAACAGCAAGGAGAGATGCTTCGGTCTCATGGGACTTTCCTCCACCCATCATTCTCAACAGGATACGGTTAACCCCATCGCCATTGATCCGAAAGCGCCAGGCGTGTTCTTTTCTGCCCCACCTCCCTCTAACACGGGAAGCCGTGTCCGACGAGACGGCCGAACTGGGCGGCAACTCCCCCGGCCGGCAAGGCCGGGCGGCTGTCCGACCGTCAATCGGTCTCGCGAAATCCCGAACTCTGAAACAGCTCTCGCAAGACGAGACTGAAGGCCCCGATAACCAGAGCATCCGTTCCCAACCCGCTCAAAAGGGTCGGGATCGGCTGTTCCCCGTGGGACATGCATCTTTGGCTGACCTGCTCTTGCACCCTGTTCAAGATGAGATCGCCGACCAGTCCGATCTTTCCTCCTAGGACGACAGCGTGTGGATCGAAGGCGTTGATCACGTTGACAACGCCAACGGCAAGCGCATCCGCGATGGCATTCAGTACATCCAGTGCCACTCGATCGTTTTGCAGGGCGGCCTGTGCCACCAACTCGAACGTGATTCGATCCAGTTGGCCCTCTACCAGCTCCTCGACCAGACTCTCTTGGCCCGAGGTGATCGCCTCATAGACCCTGCGCTCGGCCACCACCGGCGCGGCGTACAGTTCCAGGCAGCCGCGATTGCCGCAGCCGCAGCGTTCGCCGTTTAACTCGACAGTCGTATGGCCGATTTCGCCCGCGACGCTGTGGTCGCCGCCGTAAACGTCGCCATTGATGACGATCCCCCCGCCAATGCCATCTTCCATCAGTATGTAGGCGAAGTTGTCCAGATCTCGCGCGACGCCGAACCATTTTTCGGCGAGCGCCGCCGCGTTCGCATCGTTGTCCAGAAAGACCGGAAGGCCCGTTTCTCGTTCGACGATCTCGCTGATCGGGAGATTGGACCAGCCCGGAAAGTCGGGGGGGCTGATCAACGCGCCTCGGCGGGCATCCAATGGACCTGGAGCGCAAATCCCGACCCCACGAATCTTCTCGCGGTCAACCCCTGCTTCGGAGATGAGGGTTTGAATGAGTCCGAGAAGAGCGGGCAACGTTGTACTAACGGGGTGGGACAAAGAGGAAGAGGTAATGGTCTGTCTCGTCACCCTCTGCAGATCGAGATCCGTCAGCATCCCTTGCAGGTTGTGGCGCGCCAGCCGCACCGCAACCACGTACCCTTGCTGGGATCGAATGCGCAGGAGGGAAGAAGGGCGGCCCTTTCCCGATCCCGTCAGGCCGGCCTCTTCGATCAGCCCCTGCTCCAGCAGCGAGCGGGTAATGTGCGTGAGTGTCGAGGGATTCAGACCGGTGCGTTTTGCCAGTTCGGCACGCGAGATAGCCCCGGCCTCGCGGATGCTCCGGAACACAACCGCGCGATTAACGAGTTTGACATCCTTGAGATTCCGGCCAACCTGCCCGCTTGAGGAATTCAAAGGTGAGGCCAACTCAACTCCCTATCTTGCCGGTAGCCAGGCTGTGGTGACGACGAATCCGTGTGGTCGAAAGGGCTCGGTTTCCTGGACCGCCTCAAGAAAGACCCTCTGCTTAAGCCGCCTCGATGGGACGGGACTGGTCTGATCCCGAAGAGTGTCTGTGCCCGCTAGGTGGAAGCCGCGAAAGTTCCGATGCCCGAGGAGAACAGCGCCCGCGTGGACGTCAGGGATAATTGCTTGAATCAATCAATATATACTACAAGAAGTACCTGGTGTCAAGCCCATCAGCAGCTTGGTTGAGGCTTGGAAACCGGCAACCTATCCGCAACCGATCGGTCAAGTCACAAGCTCAAGAAGAGATGGTCGCCAGCCGATATACATACCTGTACCATTTCCTGACATGGGAGGCTACGAACGTGGTTGACCACACCGCATCCACGGGTGTCCGTCGCATATTGGATCCTCGCAACTGGTCCCTCACGGTGCAGTTTACCGTTTTCACTACCGTCGTTATCGCTGGCGTGCTAGCTCTGTACAGCTACCTTGCCACCGAGCGGATCGATGCATTACCTACCATGGCAGGCCTTGTCCTCGTGGTAGCCCTTCTTTCCTTCGCAATGGCTGCTTTGATCACGCGCCCGCTGGCGCGACAAGTGGAGGCCGTTGAGCGAGTGGCTGATGGTGACCTGTCCTTCTCCAAGGACGATGACCTGGTGTCGGCGGCGGGCGACGGGGCGCCACAGAAGGCCGGCGAGCTCGACGTCGATCGGATGGCCCGTGAGGGGCTGGAGCGCAATAACGCGGAGAAGCTGAAACTTGCACACCAGATCGCCGCGGATCCTGGAGTCGTGGCTGCCCTTCTTCGGTCCGGCGACCTCGCGGCAGTCAACCAGCTGTTGGTTCGGCACATGGCTTCCTGCGCGGATCTCAACTACCTGTTCATTTTGGACTCCAAAGGGACGTGCCGTGCATCCTCATCTGCGAGAGGGTCGCAGCGGTGAGCGAGGAGACTTCCGCTTCTACCGAGGAAGTGAGCGCCTCTACCGATGAGATCAGGGGGCAGATGGCGCAGATCTCCACGATGGTGCGAGATCTGGATGCGTTGGCAGACGAGCTTCACCGCATGATCGCCAGGTTCAAGCTGCGCCCGGGATCGAAGGCAACCTCTGCAGCGGTGGCTGCGAGGGAGCGGCTTCGGGTGGTTACTCGCTGACGCTGCGTGTAAGGGGTCGTTCCTCTCCCGGGAGCCGGCATGGTTCAGCGACGGTGTGCCAGTGGTAGGGGCGAGCGGCGCTCGCCCTGGGGCCAGGATGGGCCACTGGAGCCACAAGGGCGACCGGCCGGTCGCCCCTACTGTTACTCTGTCTCGCCGTTTCTGTGAACCACGCCCGGGAGCTTGGATTGCGGTTTGCTGTTTGAGAATAGGCTGGTGGTCTGGTAGCTGCACACCAGGGGGTAGCTTGTGGCCGTTGGGTCGCTTGAGGGGACTGCGCACGGAGAAAGGCACGACCATGGGAAGCATGACGAAGAGAGAGCGGATCGATGCCACCTTGAAGGGGGAGCCGGTCGACCTGGTTCCCATCAGCTTCTGGCGGCATTTCTACCTTCAGGAGAGGGATGCCGGCCTGCTGGCCGACGCGTTGTTGGCGTTTCAGAGGGAGTATCAGTGGGATTTCGTGAAGGTCAACCCCAGGGCTTCCTACCATACGGAGGGCTGGGGTAACCGGTATCAATACAGCGACGATCCCAACGCGGCGCCCACCCGGGTCAGTCATCTGGTTCGCGGCCGGGAGGATTGGGCCAAAGTTGGGGTGCTGGATATCTGGAAGACGGAGCCGCTGAAGCAGCAGCTGGTGCTGCTGGAGTTGATGAAGGAGGGTCTGCAGGACGAAAACGTGTACTTCATTCAGACGGTCTTCTCGCCCCTGGCCGTTGCCCACAGGTTGGCCGGCCACTCCAGGGAGAGGCTGATTCAGGCCATGGAGGAGGAGTCTAAGGAACTTCACGCCGCCCTGGAGGCCATCACCGAGACCTTCACTAACTTCGTCAGGGCATGCCTGAACGGGGGTGCTAGCGGCATCTTCTTCGCCCCCACCAAGCTACCCTCCTCCGACATGATGACGGTGCTGCAATATCAGGAGTTCGGCACTCCTTACGATTTGCGCCTGCTGGCGGCGGTGAAGGATCGTCCTGGCTTCAACCTGCTGCACCTGTGTGGCGACAACGTCTTCTTCGATCAACTGATGGAGTATCCGGTGGATGCGCTCAGTTGGGATGTAACCTTGCCCGGGAACCCGAGCTTGCGGGAGGGCAGGGCGAGATCCGGCAAGATGGTGGTGGGAGGCGTGAGCCACACCACTACCCTGGAGTCTGGCAGCGCGGGGCAGGTGGCGCAGGAGGTGACCCGCGGGATAGAGGAGACGGGCGGCCGGGGTTATGTGATTGCTCCGGGATGCACCTTCCCCACTACCACCAATAGAGAGCTGTTGCAGGCTGCCCTGGAGGCACGAGACCGATACGGTGCTGCCTGAGGCTGATTTCCGCGGGCGACGGTCTCTCCTCTATGGTCGGAGGGGCCGAGCAGCGCTGGGACTGCACGGTGGTCCCTCATCTCTGGTAACATGATGCAGGGAGCGAAGCCTCGATTCGCTCCTGGTGGCCCCCTCGGGCCGCCGTTACCAGGCGGGAGGTGTCTTCTTGAATTTCGGCGCGTTGATGTCCGGGGGCGACTTTGCCATTCATTTCCACTGGACTACCGTGTTGTCCATGGTTCTGATCCTTCTCGTCACCTTCGTGGCTTTGCGTCTGCTCCGTTTGCTGGTGCGAAGCGTTGCCCGAATGGTGCTTGAGAGGGACGAGGAAACCCCTCGGGAGCTCGCCCAAAAGGCGAAGACCATCTCTCAGGTTGTTGAGACCACCGGCCGCATCGTCATCTTCGCCGTTGCCGGGCTGTCTATCATCTCCCTCGTCTGGCAGGACTTTACGCCCCTGCTGGCCAGCGCCGGGGTTGCCACCGTCGTCGTCGGCCTGGGCGCCCAAAACCTGATAAAGGATTGGCTCTCGGGTTTCTTCATCCTGCTAGAGGGGCAGTACTCCGTGGATGATGTCATTACCGTCGGGACGCTCAGCGGCGTTGTGGAGAAGCTGGAGCTGCGCCGGACCGTGCTTCGGAGCCTTGATGGCTCGGTCATCGTCATTCCCAATGGGGATGTGCGGGCCGTTACCAACCTGACAAAGGAGTGGTCCAGGGTGGTGATGGACGTTGGCATATCGTACGATGAGGACGTGGATCGGGCCCTGGAGGCGTTGCGGCGTGTGGGTGAGGAGGTTGCCGCCGACCCCGAGCTCTCGGCCCTCATCCTGGAGCCGCCGGAGGTGCTGGGGGTGGAGGCGCTGGGCCAGTATCAAGTGACGCTGAGGATGCTGGTGAAGACCCTCCCGGCGAAGCAGTGGGACGTGGCCCGGGCGCTACGGGTTCGACTGAAGAAGCTGTTCGAGCAGGAGTCGATCCGGGTACCCTATCCCAGACAGATCGCTATCACCCACGGCTTCCCCGCCGAGGTCGGTTCGGGGGGGGTCGCCACCATTCTGAGTCATCCGGAGAGATCCGAGTAGTTTCCCAGGGTGACCCCTCCCATCTGCAGGTGGCGCCGGTGGTTCGGGTCGAGCAGCGCTGCCAGCTCCCGATCGCGACCGGCCGCGTATGAGGTCTCCGCCTCCAAA
>JAJYNT010000252.1 GCA_021786215.1 Chloroflexota bacterium
GTTGCTACTGCTCGACAAACAGGGCGAGAGCTACGTTGTCCTCACGAAACGCACCGACGGTGTGGCCAACCACAAGGGCCAGATCTCCCTCCCGGGGGGAGCCGTGGAACCCACCGACAGATCTCTGCTTGAGACGGCGCTACGGGAAACTCGCGAGGAGCTGGGGATAGAAACGAGCCAGATGGAGATCGTTGGCCAGCTGGCGGACGTCTACACCCCGGCCAGCAACTTCAACATCACCCCGTTCGTCGCCCGGTTGGCGGGCACCCCCGTATACCGGCCCGATCCGATAGAGGTGGCAGAGGTGATCGAGGTACCCCTGGCAGTCATCCAGGACCGCTCGATATGGTGGGAGGATGATCGGCCCGACACCGCGGGCCGGGCCGGTGACAAGGTCTACTTCTTTCGCTATGGGAATCACGTCGTCTGGGGAGCCACAGCGCACATCCTAAAGCAGTTTATTGAACGACCAGAGCTCGGGCAACCGTAACGCCACCTCTCCCCGCGGGCGCCGGTCCCTACTCTTCGGCCGTCACGGACGAGCTCCCGTGCCGGAGAAGTCGACGCATCGCCCGCACGTTGCGTTTCACCGTCTCCACATCCCCAGCATCCCGCGAGTATTCGAGATAGCACTCCAGATCCTCCACAGCACCTTCCAGTTCCCCTAGTTGGTATCGCAACATCCCCCTATCGCGGATCTCGTCCAGGTCCCATGGGGCGAGGAGCAGTAGCAACTCCACCATGCCCAACGCCTTCTCGCGCTGCCGAGAGGCCAAATAGATCGTCTTCAGATTGTGGATTGCCCGGGAGAGGATCTGGCGCTTGGTGACCGCTCCGAGCATGAACGGTTGAAAAGATACCGCACCACCATAGATCTGCCCCACTTTCGCGGCGCAGTCTTCTGGTGACAAGACCTGCCCGCCGTTGAATGGATCCACAAAGATCTCATCAGTGGGATGGGGGTGCTTCACGATAAAATGGCCGGGGAGGCCAACACCCAAGACCTCGAACCCGGCCCTTCTGGCTACTTCCATGTATACCAAAGAGAGGGATAACGGTATCCCCTTGCGATGATCCAGGACATCGCTCAGAAAGCTAGAGCGGGGATCAAAGTACCCGTCCTCGGTTCCAGCAAAACCCAGTTCCGAGAAGAGATAACGACTCAATCCGGCGGCCACAGTCAAGGGATGGCGCTCCGCTCCGATTCGATCGCGGACCTCTTCAGCCATCCGACTGAACTGACGGAAGTAAAGGGACATATCGAGAGAAGGGTATTCCTCCCTAGCTATCAGCAGCGCGGCGGTTGTGAGATCGATATCGCCGTCGGGTTGCCGCACCAAAATCTCAAATTCGCGCCTGTTTACCTCTATGCCTGTCATGAAGTACCCCAGCCCGCTGAAGAGGATTGGACTTCACCCGGCCTTCACCGGAGCGCCGGTCTTAGCATACCACCTCGACCTCTTCTAAGCCTAACGGACAGGAGGCTGGAAGATGGCCTCTTGGTTCTGCAGCTGGGAGATGAGCGTGGAGCTCAATGCGGCGCGGAGAGCTCGGTCCGCTTCATCTTCGGCTCCAGCCGCCCTACCGCGACGAGGAGCCCGTATATGAGCGCCTGAGGGCTGGGAGGATCGCCGGGGATGTACGCGTCCACGGGCAGACAGCGATCCACACCGCCCGCCACAGCATAGCTTCCCTGGAGCACGCCACCGCCACAGGCCTCATCACCGGCAGCGACGACCAGCCTCGGCCAAGGCATCGCCTCGTAGGTCGCTCGCAAAGCCGGCTCCAAGTGGCGGGTTACCGCGCCCGTGACGAGCAACAAATCGGCGTGCCGGGGTGAGGCCACGAAGTCGATACCCAGCCGCTGGACGTCGTAGATCGGGTTGAGCAGGGCGGAGATCTCCCAGTCACAGCTGTTGTCCGAGCCGGCCGCCATGTGGCGGATGTGGAGGGAACGTCGGAGGAGAAGGCGTATCCGCCGCTGCAGCCGATCGACCCCATCCCCCAGATCCCCGATCTCACGAAGGGTCCCCAACGATACCGGGGCTTGTGCCGTCGCACCGCTCCCCCCCGCTATCACCGGCCCGTGGCTCACCCCCACGATCAGTTCCTCGCGCGAGCGGGTTGCCAACTCGAACTCCGGGACCATCGCGATAGCCCCCTTCGAACAGGCCTCCTCGCAGAGACCGCAAGAAACGCAACGGGCGATATCCAACTGCCATCGCCGCGGTACTGCCCCAACCGGACTCAGGGTGATTGCGCCGGACGGACAGGCCTCGACGCAGGACCCCGTGGTATCGCAACGATCGAGATCGATCCAGGGCCGGCCGCGGCCGCCCCCTACCTTGGGCTGCCCCGGGTAGGGCTCCGTGACCCGCCCCGTGCGCAGACTTGTTCGTATTATGTCAAACATCCAATCCTCCCCTGGCTCAGCGATCAAGACAGGAGTAGCAGAGCTCGAAACTCTTGTTGATGAGGGGAAAGTCGGGCACCATGTTGCCCGGCACAGCCAGCGCTACGATGGGCCAGTTGCAGTAGGAGGCCGAACGAACGCGATAGCGATCGATACGGCCGTCGGGACCGGTTCGCACCCAGTGGAGGTCTTCCCCCCGTGGCGACTCGGTGACGCCGAGACCGGTACAATAGGGAGGCAGGACCCCCACCACCACAGCCAGCGCTCCCCCGGGCAACGTCTCCACCAGTTGCCGAGCTATGGCAAAGGATGCCAGAGCCTCGTCGATCCTCACCAGGGTGCGAGCTCGCACGTCCCCTTCGTTGCGGACCGGCACCGGGAAGCCAAGCCTCCCGTAAGCAGCATGAGGGTGGTCGCGACGAGCATCCCGATCGATACCACTCGCCCGGGCCGCCACCCCCACCGCACCGAGATCGCGGGCCGCCTCGGTCGGCACAATGCCCGTCCCGATCAGCCGATCCAAGAAGGGCTCGGTGGATAGCATCATGTCGACGAACCGCCGGAAACCATCCTCGACCTGTCGCAGGGTTTCGGCGGCGTCGCCCAAGGCTTCAGCCTCGAGATCCCGCCGCAGCCCACCCACCCGATTGACCCCGCGCAAGAAGCGGTGGCCGGTGAGCCGCTGATTGAGTCGTTGAAGCTCCTCCCTGAGCCGCCCTCCCTGGCTGGTGCCCACCGCGAAGCCCACACCCGCACAGATGTTCCCCAGGTCGCCTACGTGGTTGTACAGCCTCTCCAACTCCAGCAGCAGGGTGCGCACAGCGGCCGCCCGGGCAGGGATTTCCACCTCTGCGATGGTCTCGATTGCCTGACAGTAGGCTACGGAGTGGGAGTAGGCGCAGACGCCGCAGATCCGTTCGGCGATCTGGAGCCCCTGATCGGCCGTCTTGCCCTCGGCCAGCTTCTCCAGCCCTCGATGGCTGTAGAAGAGCCGCGTCTCCAGGTGAAGCACGACCTCACCCACTGCCGCAAAGCGGAAGTGGCCCGGCTCAATAACCCCTGCGTGGATCGGGCCCACCGGGATCTCCACGATCCCCTCGCCGTGAAGATGGTGAAATCGATGCTTGACCCCTTCAACCTTCGGCACCGGTATGGCGGGATCAAAGTCCTTACGTAGTGGGTGAACTCCCGCCGGCCAATCGTCGTGCAGAACCAGCCTGCGCGGGTCGGGATGGCCTTCGGGAACCAGCCCCAGCAGGTCCCGAACCTCCCGCTCGTACCAGTGAGCCGCCGGCAGCTTGGGCGTCACCGAGGAAAAGTGGGGCGTGCCGGGATCGACCGAGGTTTCCACACTCACCCATCGACCGCCCGCGGAGAAGACGTAAACCAGTCCGAAGGAGCCCGTTCGAGCCCTGTCGTCTACCCCCACCATAGTGGCGAGCGGCGCCTGAAGCCGATCGTGAACGGCCACACAGCTATCCACCAGTCGGTCCGGCGGCACCTCCAGGTGGAGATCACCGTTCGGCTCGCGCCGCACCTTCATCTCAGCACCCAGTCCCTGCAGGCCGGACAGCAGATCCTGTCGTTCCTCATCAACCACCGTCGTCACAGCCCACCTCTCGAGAAAATGAGTGCTACCTGCTGGACTGCCTGCCCCACCGGTACGGGGAGGTAAACACCGAATAGAAGGACGAAGGCCGTCGGCACCGCCACGGCCACGGCCCCAAAGGGCCCTACCAGTGTCGAGGAGAGCTGCTGCCTGGGACGTCCGAAGGCCATCTCCAGCGCATGGCCGAAGGCGCCCGCGAAGACTATCGCCAGCGCGATGATGAGGACGACGCCTACGGCCGCGTAGCCCTGGGCGAAACTCGCGCCTACGATGCCAAACTCGGTCACGAAGATGGCGAAGGGCGGCACGCCGGTGATGGCAAGGGTTCCCATCAGCAGAAGGGTCCCGATCGCCGGCATGGCCTGCAGGGCGTTGCGGATGCGCGACATCTGAGTCGTTCCGTAGTGCTGGGATAGGTTTCCAGCTACGAAGAAGAGCAGCGCCTTCGCCATCGCATGATTGAACAGGTGCAGCAGGCCGGCAAAGAGGCCGAGAGGGCCGCCGAGTCCAATGGCCGTCGTGATCAGCCCCAGATGCTCGACGCTGTGATAGGCCAACAGCCGCTTCAAGTCGCGCTGAACCAGGATGAAAGGCACCGCCACGACCACCGAAAGAAGGCCGAAGCCCAGCAGAAGATGGGAGGAGAACTCGGGGCCAACGGTACGTGCCACGATCAGGTGGAAGCGAATGACCCCGTAAAGGCCACACTTCAGCAGCACTCCCGACAGAACAGCGCTCACCGGAGAGGGCGCCTGGCTGTGGGCGTCCGGCAGCCAGGTATGGAGAGGCACAAACCCGGCTTTAGTGCCAAACCCCACCAGAACGAAGACGAAGGCCAGCTTCATCAGCCCCGGATCCAACTGGCCGGCATGCTCCATAAGGGTGGTCCAGGAGAGGCTAGCCTCTCCCCCGAGCTGCTGCGCCGCGGCGTAGTAGGTGAGCAGGATGCCGAAGAGGGCGAAGGTGATCCCCACAGTGCAGAGAATCAGATACTTCCAGGCAGCCTCCAACGCTGCCTCGGTCCTGTAGAAGCCGACCAGGAGGGCTGAGACCAGCGTAGTGGCCTCGATGGCCACCCAGAGCAGCCCCAGATTGTTGACGGTCCCGGTAACAAGCATCGTCCAGACGAACATGTGGTAGCCCAGGTAGTACCAGCCCACCTGGTTGGGCAGCACCTTCCCGTGCTCGACGTCTCGCCTCAGGTAGCCGATGGAGTAGAGGGCAGCCAAGAAGCCCACCACGACGACCACCACCAGGAGCAACGCACCGAGTGCATCCACGTAGAGCAGGTCGTTGAGGGCCCTGACCGGGCCTCCCCCGAACACCCGTAGCGCCAGGGCGATCCCCGCCCCCAGGGTGGCCGTCGCCCCCACCACATTCACCCATTCCCTCCAGGACGGGAGCGGCAGCAAACGGCACAGAATGCCGGTGAGTAACGGAACGGTGAGAAGAAACAGTAGATCCATCGGTTACCCTCTCAGCATCTGGAGGCGATCGGTATTGATTGTGTCGAAGGTGCGGTGGATCTGGCGAACCACGAAGCCCATGACCAGAACAGCGACTACCAGATCGATGGCGACCCCCAGCTCGACGGCGAGGGGGAGACCGTTCGTGGCCACCACCGCCATCAGGTAAAGCCCATTTTCCATAGCGACGATGCCCACCACCTGACTGAGGGCCTTCTTTCGGATCAGCATCGTCAGCAGACCGAGGAGCAGCATCGAGACGGCAGCCGGCAGCGCGTTGCGGGTGAGAAACTCACCCGCTACCGAGATGGGACCAACCACGTAGTAGGCCACCAACACCAGACCGATGGCCAGCAGCAATGAGAGCCTCGAGGACACGACCACCTCGATCTCTCTCCTGACCCGCACCTCGCGCAAGGCGGCAAGCATTATCCAGGGCACCACGATCACCTTGACAACTACCGTTATGGCAACCGCCACGAAAGCGTGAGCGCTCCCCAGGGTGCAGGCAACCACTGCGGCTGCACTCGCCAGCAGCACCCCCTGCCCTGCCAGCAGCCAGATAGCGTTGTCCAGCCGCCGGACCAGCACCAATCCCAGCCCCGTTACCAGCAGCAGCAGCGCGAGAATATCCAGCAGACCTCGTGCGGTCTGGAGGTCAAGTAGTATCATGCTATGCCCCCACAAGATAGATTGAGGCCGCGGCCAGCAACCCCAGTAAGGTCGCCGCCCCCAGCAGTTCTGGCACTCGAAAGATCCGGAGCTTGACGTTGGTGGTTTCGACAAAAGCCAGAGCCACTCCCAGCAGCCCCAGCTTCACCAGATAGGCCGCGAGGCCCACCACCAAGGCGGCCACCGTCCCTTCACGGGCGATCCCCCATGGGAAGAACAGCGCTACAAGCAACGAAAGGATCACCAGTTGCTTGATATGGGTTCCCCACAGCAGCAGGCCCAACGGCCGGCCGGAGTACTCCAGCAGCATGTCCTCGTGGGCCATGG
>JAJYNT010000056.1 GCA_021786215.1 Chloroflexota bacterium
CAGTTCGTCCCCTACCTGTCTAATATCCAGCTTCTCTTTGCTGGCAAAGGACAGCGGTAGTAGCAGTTGGTAGCCTCGCTCCAGCTTCTCGAAGTTGTAGCTGCGACCCCGGTAGAACAGAGCGGTCGGGTCGTCCTTACCGAACAGCTTCTCGGCCACTCTCTCCAAAGCCTCGATGCCAACGATCTCCTGATCCATCAGCGGCACGTAACGAATCGGCGTCGGGGCAAAACCCTCCTCCACCATCCGTATGTACTTCGCCTGAGAGGCCTTCCAGGTGTCGAAGTAGCTGTCGGTCACCAGGTCGGGGATCACCCGATTGCACACCACCAGATCGCATGGGTAGTTGTACAGGTTCAGGTAGGTGGCGGTGCGCATCGCCTCTTTGACCACCATCTTCTCGGCGTTGATTACCAGCCTAATGGAGGTCAGTGCCGGGTCTGTCAGCAATTTCTGCATCATGTCCAGTTGGTGGAACAGCCCTTCGATCGCATCGTAGACCTCGTTGCCGGGCATGGGTATGCCGGTGACGCTCTTCACGATCGGTCGGGCTACCTGGACCAGCCGGCGTTGGACAGGGAAGATCTTCTCCATCCACCAACGAGCGATCTCCGGGAAGGTCAGCAGTTCCAGGGTCTCGGCGGTGGGGGCGCAATCCACTACGAGGACGTCGTACTGGTGGCTATCGTGCAGCTTCACCAGCTGTAGCAGACTGGCCAACTCGCCCATGCCCGGCGGGACCGCCAACTCCTCCGCGACGATGCCTTCCACTCCCCGCCAGGAGAGCAGGGTCTCCACATAGTTCTGAATAGTGCCCCAGTGGCTCTCCACCTCGTGGTAGATGTCCACCTCCAGACCCCACAGATTGTCTGTGACGGGGGTGGGCTCCGGTCCCAGAGGCAGATCGAAAGAGTCGGCCAGACTGTGGGCCGCGTCGGTACTCAGCACGATGGTCTTGTATCCCAACCGGGAGGCCCTCAACGCCGTCGCCGCTGCCGTCGTTGTCTTGCCCACACCCCCCTTGCCGGTGTACAGCAAGATTCTCATGGTGTTAGCCTTTGTCGAACAGAGTATGCGTGAGAGTCAATTATACCACCGGGGGAGGGGCGGGTTGAGGCCCGGAAGAGCTTGCACCAGGGCCTTTTAGTTGTCATCCTGAGTATCCCAGGGTTCCGGGAACCCTGTGCGAAGCACAGAAACTTGAAGTTTCTGAACAGCGACAGCGAAGGATCTCTCCAGTCGCGAGGAGATGCTTCGCTTACGCTCAGCATGACACGGTTGTGGCTCCGGCGGCGCTCTTTGTGGCTTCGTCATGGGAAGACTAAAAGGCCCTGGAGCTTGCACGGGGTGTCACATCCGACTGGAAACCGACTGCTCCTCTTTAGGCGTGAAGGCGTGATCGATCACCTCACACCAGGCGTGAATGATGGCGTCGTGTTCCTCCTGCACGCGCGCCGTTGTCGATGAAGGGACCGCCAGGACGTGGCCGGCGCTGGGAATGGCAAGCCCGCTCGCGCCGGTGAGGGCAATGGTGCCGGCTCCGATCTTCTCTGCCTCGGACAGAGCGCGCAAGACGTTCTTCGACTTGCCGCTGGTCGTGATACCGATGACGAGGTCTCCGCTTTGCGCCAGACCGCGCACCTGGCGGGCAAATACCTCATCAAATGCGTAATCGTTGCCGATGCACGTGATCACAGCAGCGTCAGCGTTCAGCGCAATGGCCGGAAGTGGGCTCCGATCAGCCCTGAACCGGCCGGCGAGCTCGCCGGCAAGGTGCTGAGCCGTCGCCGCGCTGCCGCCGTTGCCGCACACCAACACCTTGCCGCCGCGTCTGAAAACGTCTACCAACAGCTGAGCGGTCCTGGTGATCGGCAAGGCCAGTTCTTCCATCGTCCGGCGGTGAACCTCTTCCCCGTCTTTCAACGAGTTGAGCACTCGTGAGAAATCCTTGGCTTCAGGCAAGGGCAAGCGGTGGTGGTGATAGGCATCAATCGCCGCCATCAGCGCCATGGTGCTGCTAAGGTCATCCCCCAGGCGGGCGGGCACGACCTCACACGCCTTGGCGGTGACCTCGAGGGCTTCCTGACGCATGGCAGCCCGTGCCGGGCCGAGTAGCATCTCTCCCAGGAGCATGCCAAGCGTGCCTACCACTATCTTCTCCGGGTTGAGAATGTCGACAAGAATGCCCATCCCCCGGCCCAGCCACGTTCCCACCTCTTCGATCAATCGGTGGGCATCCGGTTCCCCGGACAGCGCGGCCTCCACGATTGCCCGCGTGGTGACTTCGCGATGCCCGAAATCCAGCCCGCGGAGCCGTGCCATCTGGACGATCCCTGCTCCGCTGCAATAGCCCTCAAAAGACCCAGCTTTGCCGTACTCGGTTGGGCCATTCTCAGACAGGCGGATATGACCTACCTCGCCGGCGGCATCGGAGATACCATGGTAGATCTGCCCGTTCAGGATGATGCCGGCTCCCAGCCCTGTGCCCATGGTCAGATAGATTAGGTTGCTTACACCTTGCCCCGCACCAAAGTAGAACTCGGCCAAAGCCCCCGCGTTACCATCGTGCTCGACCAGCACCGGCAGGCCGTAATGTTCTTCCAGCCGCTGCTTCAGCGGTACGTGGTCCCAGGTGGGCAAATGAGGAGGGGATTCAATGATGCCCCGCTCGATGTCCAGCGGACCTCCGATTGCCACGCTGATTGCCCCTGGCCGCTGCAGTCCTTTTGTTCGCGCGGAGGCGAGCACACGGTCAGCCGTGTCGACAATCCGCCCCCACGCCACATCAAAGGGTTGGCGAGCGGGAGTCGGAGCCTCCGCCCGATCCAAGATGTGTCCGTCCAGCGTTCCAAGAACCGCGGCGGTCTTTGTCCCGCCAATGTCTATACCAAGCACAAGCGGTTTCTTCAGGCCGTGCTCACCATTGTCGCTTTCCAGGTCATTTCCCATGAGGCATTCACCTATTCATGCAGAGGGAGTCTGACGGAATGAGCAGTCCAGCGAGCGCTCCATTCCAAGGAGAGTCCGGCGTTAAGGCGCAGCTGGCTAACGCTTTTCTTGCAGCCTGGCGCGGATCCCGGCAGCCCGATCCAGGATCTCCTCGCGGCTGATGCCCGCCTCGGCATACATGGCGAAGATATTCGCATCTGGCGTTTCGGGCGGGATGGTGTGAGAGGCGGCGAGGATGTAGCCTCCGCCGTCTGCCGTCATGTGATCGATGAGTTGCGCCGTGGTTCGCCGGACCTCGGCTTCGCTTCGTTACCCATCGCCTCGCCCACGAACGCAGGAGGGATCTCCAGCAGTTCTGCCAGGTGCTGCGCCGTCGCCGGGTGGAACCACATGTAGACAGGCACTCGGTCCACAGGTTGCCGCCGGTTCAACGCGGCCGTCACGCGCTCTCGACGGTTCATTCGCCGCCTCTCAATGTGCCTCTTGCACGGGATGGTACTGTCCCAAAGTCCGGAAGGCATCGACACATGCCTGGTAGTTGCTTTCAGACATGCCGATGCTGTGATACTCCTCCACGTAGCCCAACAAGCCGCCATTGAGGCGCCCAAGGCTGTCAACGAGGACACGCACGTCGTCGAAGATCTCCTCGCGGGTGCCTGTGATGGAAGTCGTCTGGTAACTGACCGGACAGATGAAGCACACCTGGCCGCCGAAGCGCCTCCCCAATTCCTGAATGTCGTAAAGGTTGGGCTGAGAGATATTGAGCACGTCTACGCCAACCTCGACCAGGTCCGGAATGATCGGCAGGTATTGACCGCAGCAGTGAAAGTAGACGCGTAGTCCGAGGCGGTGAGCCAGAGCGAACTGATGGGCGTAGCGCGGTTTGAAGATTCGCCGCCAGCTTTGGGGCGAGATGAGCATGCCTTCCTGGGTGCCCCAATCGTCAAAGAAGGCCACGGCGTCGAACTGATAGCGGGGCAATTCCGCGATGAGCCGCTCTTCAAAACCGAACACCACGTCGGCCAGCCGGTTGACCTGGTCCGGCTCCAGCGCAAGGTCCAGCATCAGCTTGTCGAAGCCGCGCAGGCTCCACATGGTGGTGAAGCCGCTGAGCCCGAGGGCAGCCATGCGAAAGCGGTCAGCGTAGCGCCGTGTGAATTCTGGCACGTCGCGAAAACGTTCCGGATCCGCTGGGTCCGGCACCGCGAGCTTCTCCAAATCTCCCCAGTCCTGGATGAGATAAGAGGATGGCTGTCCCATCGTCTCGTCCAGGCGCTCCCAGGTGAAGCCCCACTCCGAACGGTCTCTATTAGGCCCCTGGTAGTGAAACTGGACCTCCATCGCCACGATATCGGATTGGTCCTGATCCCGGTTGAAGAAATAGATCGGGACGTAGGATGGGCCGGTCCGGTCGATTGCCTTGAATACTTCATCCCTGCGCACGGTTGCCTCTCGGCATCCCAAATTCAGTGGCCGCCCTCGACGCTGCTGCCAGATTGGTACGTCCACGCGTCGGAGATGCGGCAGCCATGGTTCCGCGGCCGGCCGAGACTCACTCTCCCAACACCTCCACAAGCTGTCCGGGCGATGCGGAAGCTGCCACCTCAGCTCTCGATCGCTCGGAGGCCCTCTTCTTCTGTCCCGGGGTTCGCGCCGTCGCCTTCGAGCACGGCTGCCGGATGGCCTACCGCTTCGACGCCAACCATGAGACCAACAATCTCGTCCACCTTTGTCTGTGCCGTCTTCAACTCCCCAACCTTCGCACCACGCCGCATCACCACTATGCGGTCGGCGACGGCGAAAACATCCTGCATGTTGTGGCTGATGATGATGACCGCCACGCCTTGATCGCGCAGGGTGCGCACGAGTTTCAAGACCTTCTGCTGCTCGGAGACGCCCAACGCCGCGGTCGGCTCGTCCAAGATCATCAGTCTCACGTTCCAATAGATCGCGCGGGCGATGGCAACCGCTTGGCGCTGTCCGCCGGACAGGTTTCGAATGGGCTGCGTGAGGGTAGGGATGTGAATGCCAAGACGGTCCAGCACCGCCGCCGATTCCTCACGCATACGCTTTCGATCGAGGGTTGTAACCAGGCGACCTATGAAAGGCTTGAGGACTTCGCGCCCCAGAAAGACGTTCGAACCGACGTCGAGATTGTCCGCCAGCGCCAAATCCTGGTAGATAGTCTCGATGCCAAGGCGGCGTGCCTCACGCGGATCGTTGAGCATCATTTTCTGACCATCAAGACTGACTTCGCCTTCGTCGGGCTTGTAGACCCCTGAAATCATCTTGATGAGTGTGGACTTGCCAGCACCGTTATCGCCGACAATGCCGACCACCTCGTTCGCATGGACATCGAGGCTCACTCCATCGACGGCAGTGAGGCCGCCAAAGCGCTTCCGCAGACCTACCGCACGCAGTACGGGTACTGGTTCCATCTTCTCACCTGCCCAACGTTCTGCCGAATTGGTCGACGATCACGGCGATGATCACGACCAATCCCACCGCCACGTACTGCCAGAAGGGCACCACGTTCAACACGACGAGTCCGAACTGGATGGTGGCGATGATCAGGGAACCAACGACGGTACCGGTGATCGTTCCCTCGCCTCCGAACAGGCTCGCACCCCCGATCACAACCGCTGCCACGGAGGTCAGCGTCGTCGTTTCGCCGGCATTCGCGGCGCCGCTTGTAAAGCGAGCGGTCCAGAGCACCGCCGCGACACCCGCGAGCAAGGCGGAAATCATGTAGACTCGGACGAGGGTGCGCCGAACTGGGACGCCTGCCCGGATGGAAGCGTCCAGGCTGTTGCCAATGGCGTAAACGTGCTGGCCAAACTGCGTGCGCGACAGCAGGAACCACAGGATGGCCACGACGAAGATGGTCGCGAGTACGACATTAGGCATTATGGGGACGACATCCTTCAACTGATCTGCTCGTAGCCCTGTTGGAAAGGAGAAGAACGAGAAGCCGCTGCCGGGCGTGAAATACAGCAGGTAACCGTTCCCCAGCTGGCCCAGATAGGGTGGTTGGTTGGCGACTGGATAGCCTCCTGAGAGTAGGAATGCTGCCCCTTGGATAACGCCCCCCATGCCAAGGGTAGCAATGAAGGCCGGGACTTTAACTCGCGCCACGAGCCATCCGTTCAACCAGCCGGGAATGAGCGAAACAGCCAGGCCAACCAGGGCACCCACTGTGATGGTGAGGAATGGGGGCATGCCCGCGGCGAACATGACCTCCATGACCATTGCGTCTACCACTGCCACGAGCCCAAGAACCCAACCGACAGACAGATCAATGCCGGCAGCAATGATCACGAGGGTTTGCCCGAGTCCGACCAACAGGATCTGCGTGGCGTATGTGAGAATACCCCAGATGCTGCGGGCGCTCAGAAAATCCGTGTTGTTGATTGCCTTCGTTGCAACAGTAAAGAAGACAACGAGCAGGCAGAGAAAGAACCATGCCCAGATCCTGCGAATGAGTTCCCAGTTG